>JAGCYR010000255.1 GCA_017960705.1 Clostridia bacterium
TCGATGATGTGGCGCGACGCGAGTTCTTTATGCACGTCGTCCACCGTGATCCCCATCTGCACCGTCAGCACCATCGCGTGATAGGCGAGGTCGGCGAGTTCGTAGATGGTCTCGGCTTTGTCGTTCGCCTTGCCTGCGATGATGACCTCGGTCGACTCTTCCCCGACCTTCTTTAAGATCTTGTCGATCCCCTTCTGGAACAGGTAGGTGGTGTAAGAGCCCTCGGGCAGTTTCGCCTTGCGGTCCTCAAGCAGCTCGTAGAGCCCGCGCAGGGTGAACTCGGCGAGCTCGTCGCTCTCGAATACCGGCGCGGTAAAGCAGGAATCGCTCCCCGTGTGGCAGGCGGGACCGTCCTTCTCGACCTTGACGAGCAGGGCGTCGCGGTCGCAGTCGGCGGTGATGCTGACCACGTGCTGGTAGTTCCCGCTGGTCTCCCCTTTCAGCCAGAGTTCGTTCCGCGAGCGGCTGAAGAAGCAGGTCAGCCCGCGCTCCATCGTGATCTTCAGACTCTCGCGGTTCATATAGGCGAGGGTCAGCACCTTTCCGGTGATGGCGTCGGCGACGATCGCGGGGATCAATCCCTTTTCGTCGAATTTTAGTTCGGAAACGTCAAGCATTGCGTTTTCTCCTTTACAGTCTTACGTTGATACCGTTTTCTTTGAGCGTGCGTTTGAGGTCGGGGATGGTGACCTCGCCGAAGTGGAAGATCGAGGCGGCGAGTCCCGCGTCGATGTCGGGCAGGGTCTTGAACAGGTCGACGAAATCGCCGATCCCGCCGGCGCCGCCCGATGCGATCACGGGAACGCGCACCGCGTCGAGCACCCGTTCAAGCAGAGGTAGGTCGAAGCCGCGCTTCACCCCGTCGGTGTCGATCGAGTTGACCACGATCTCCCCGGCGCCGAGCGAGACGCCGCGCTTGATCCAGCCGATCGCCTCCATCCCGGTATCCTCGCGCCCGCCCTTGGCGAAGACGCGGAACTCGTTCCCTACGCGCTTGACGTCGACCGAGAGAACGACGCACTGGTCGCCGTAGCGGGTCGCCGCCTCGTGAATGAGTTCGGGCCGCCTGATCGCGCCGGAATTGACGCTGACCTTGTCGGCGCCGCATTTCAGCACGCGGTCAAAGTCGTCGACTGTGTTGATCCCGCCGCCGACCGTCAGGGGAATGAAGATTTTTGAGGCGACCTCGCGGAGGATATCCGTGAAGAGCCGCCGTCCCTCGAACGACGCCGTGATGTCGTAGAAGACCAGCTCGTCGGCGCCGCTGTCGGACTAGTCTGTCCCGAGTTCGACGGGCGAAGAGACGTCCGAGACGCCCTCGAAATTCACGCCCTTGACCACGCGCCCGTTGCGGACGTCGAGGCAGGGGATGATCCGTTTCGTTATCATTGTGCCACCTTGATCGCCTCTTTGAGGTCGATCGCTCCGTTGTAGTAAGCGCGTCCGATGATCGCGCCGTATAGGTTCAGTTTGCGCAGGGCGATAACGTCCGAAAGATCCGAAACGCCGCCCGACGCGGTGACGGGAACGCCGTACTTTTCGGAGAGTTCCCGGTAAAGCTCGCGGTTGGTGCCCTTCATCGCTCCGTCCTTCGAGATATCGGTCACGATCACGCACCCGACCCCGAGTTCGACCATCCGGCGCATAAAGTCGTCGAGTTTCACCCCGCTCTTCTCAGTCCAACCGCGGATGGCGATCTCGCCGTCTTTGACGTCCGCGCCCACCGCGATCTTTTCGCCGTACTCTTTGACGGCGGCTTCGAGGAACGCGGGATCGGTCACGGCGGCGGTCCCGAGGATCACCCGGTCGACGCCGCACGAGAAGTAGTATTCCGCCGTGTCGAGCGAGCGCACCCCGCCCCCGATCTCGCAAAAGAGGGGGGTTTTCTCGGCGATCGCTCTCACAACCCCGGAATTGGGGGTGGTTCCGTCCTTCGCTCCGTCGAGGTCGACGAGGTGGACGTGGGTGGCGCCGCAGGAAACGAAATCGCGCGCGACGGATAAGGGATCGTCGCTAAAAACCGTCTTTTGGTTATAGTCGCCGCGCAAAAGCCGAACTGCTTTTCCGTCGGAGAGGTCGATCGCGGGAAACAGGATCATTTCGTCACCCCCTCCGCAAACGCGGCAAGGATCGCAAGACCCACTTTCCCGCTCTTTTCGGGGTGGAACTGACAGCCGAAAACGTTGTCCTTCGAGACGACGGCGGTCACGGGGATCCCGTATTCCGCTGTGGCGGAAAGACTGTCCTCGCATCCGACGGCGTGGAAGGAATGGACGAAATAGACGAAGTCGCCCTCGCGGATCGAGCGGAAAAGGCGGCATTCGGGCTTGACGAACGTCAGCGCGTTCCAGCCGATGTGCGGGATCTTGAGACTCGGGTCGATCATCCCTTCGAGCGGAACGACCTCGCCTTTCAGCAGCCCGAGCCCCGCGTGAACGCCGTACTCGCTGCTTTTATCAAACAGGAGCTGCATCCCGAGGCAGATGCCGAGCAGTTCCTTGCCCTTTTTGACCTCGTCGCGGATCAGCTCGTCGAGCCCGGTCTCGCGGAGTTTGTCCGCCGCGTCGCCGAAGGCGCCGACGCCAGGTAAAATCAGCCTGTCGGCTGAACGGATCACGGCGGGGTCGCCCGTCACGACGGCGTCGAAGCCGAGCGAGGCGAGCGAACTGGCGAGCGAAAACAGGTTGCCGACGCCGTAGTCGATAATGGCGATCATAAAACTCCCTTCGTCGAGGGGATCTCGTCCTTGAAGGCGGGATCGATCGACACGGCGGTCTTCAGCGACCGGGCGCAGGATTTGAACACGCCCTCGATGATATGATGCGCGTTCTCGCCCGAGAATTGACGGACGTGGAGGGTGATCCCCGCGTTGCGGGCGAACGCCTCCCAGAACTCGCGGCAGAGCTCGGTATCGAAGTCGCCGACCTTCTCCGCCGGGATATCGAGCGACGAAACGAAGAGCCCGCGCCCCGAAATATCGACGGCGGACAGGATCAGCGCCTCGTCCATCGGAACGATCGCGTCGCCGTAGCGAACGATCCCGCGCCGGTCTTCAAGCGCCGCGTTGAACGCCGAGCCGAGCGCGATCCCGACGTCCTCGACCGAGTGGTGGAAATCCACCTCCGCGTCCCCCGTGCAGGCGACGGTCAGATCGAATCTGCCGTGCCGCGAGAAAAGCGTCAGCATGTGGTCGAGAAAGCCGCAGCCGGTTTTGATCTCGCTCTTCCCCGTTCCGTCGAGCGAAAGGGTGAGCGCGACGTCGGTCTCCGACGTCAGTCGTTTGATCTCCGCGTATCTCATGTTTGTCCTCCCTGTTCTTTCAGTATGGTTTCGACGGCGGCGACGAGCGTCTCCATCTGTTCTTGGGTTCCTACCGTGATGCGGTTGAAATCGGAGATCCGGGGTTTGTTGAAATGCCGGATCAGGATCCCGCGTTCTTTTAAGGCAAGGTAGA
>JAGCYR010000023.1 GCA_017960705.1 Clostridia bacterium
GTTTGAAAAGCCGGATCCCGAGCGGAAAGATCGCGGCTACAACGAGAAGCAGCGCCGCGGCGATCATCCCCCACTTTTTCAGGTTGCGTCTTGCGTTTGATCTCGGCTTTTTATCCGCGTTTTCGATCAGATCGTCGTCGATCTCGCCGATCGCGCGTCGAAGGTCGTCGCTTTTCATACGAGATATCCCTCCTTTTTCAGGTACAGGGCGAGTTTATCCCTCGTCCGTTTGAGCTTGACCAGCACCCGGCTCCGCCCGAACCCGTACCGCCGGCAGATGCTCTCCACCGAGTCGTAGTACCAGTAGCGGCGGATGAACAGATCCCGGTCGACCTCCTTTTGGGTACGAAGGAACGCGGAGACCAGCCGCGCAAGTTCCGAAACGCCCACGGCTTCGTCCACGCCGTTCTCCCCGACGATCGCCTCGAGTTCGTCGAAGGGGACGGTCGCCTCGGCGGGAACGCGCTTCTCGGCGCACTTTTTGCGCAGGCGGTCGACGGCGATCTCGCGCGTCAGTTTGCCGAGATAGGTTTTCAGGCAACCGGGCTTTTGCGGGGGGATGCTGTTCCACGCGGCGAGCAGCGTATCATCAAGGCACTCTTTCGCGTCCTCCGCGTCGTGCAGAAGATTGTTCGCGATGGTTTTGCAGTACGCGCCGTACGCCCCCTCCGTGTGCGCGAGCGCCTCCTCGTTCCGATCCCAATACAGCTCCACGATCGTCCCGTCGTCCATGCGTTCCCTCCTTTCCGTGAAGGTCCTTCACCCATATACCCGTAAAAAAGCGGGAATGATTACAAATTATTTTGGAAATTGTTCTCTCGCTTATAAGTTTACCCCATTTCGCGGGGAAAGTCAAATACAAGTCTGTGATAATGCCAAAAAATGTAGATTAATTGTGAAATAGTTTGTAATTATGTGAAAAGTGTGTTATAATAAATATTGAAAAATATGGCTCGCTTTTCCGGGCAGCGCCCGCTGCAACGAAAAAAGACCTCCGAGGAGGTCTTTCGGCACACACTGTGCGGTCGGAGTGATCCGACGGTTTGAAAAAATTTTTATTTGAACTTGTAGTGTGAGTTCGTAGGGGACTACAAACTTCGCCTACAGTATAACACTTGAAAGAAGGTTTGTCAAGATGGAGAACGGTAAATTTTACGTCGGGATCGACAGCGGAACCAATTCGCTTGGCGTGGCTGCCACCGACGGTTCTTATCGGTATCTGAAATATCGCGGCGAGCCGATCGCCGTGACACACCTGTACGACGAGGCGTCCTCAAACGACGATCGCCGTGCGGCACGCGTTGCCCGGAGAAGAACGTCTCGCCGCAAGTACCGCATCCAGTTGCTCCGGGAACTGTTCGCCGCAGAGATCGCGAAAAAAGATCCCGCGTTTTTCAAGCGTCTTGCGGAGAGCGCCCTGTGGGGGGACGATGCGTCGGAGCGTTATTCCCTCTTTGCCGACGCGGATTATTCGGACGTCGACTATCACCGGGACTATCCGACGATCCACCACCTGATCTGCTCTCTTATGAAGGACGATCCGATCGCCGTACACGACGTTCGGCTGGTTTATCTTGCCTGCGCGTGGCTCGTCAAGAACCGTGGCCATTTTCTCAACGAGATCGACGCGAAGTCGATCGGACAATTCACGCAATTCGGGACTGTCTACCGCGATTTTCTCGCGTTTTTTGCGGATAACGAGATGGAACTGCCCTGGGGGAACGACGTACCGGAGCAGGAAATCGCGAAGATATTAAAGCAGAAAACCGGGATCACGAAAAAGAAAGAGGCGTTAAAGGCGCTCCTTTACAGAGGAGAAAAGCAAAGCAAAGACACGACAGAAACCCGTCCCTACGTGAAAGAGGAACTGGTCAACCTCCTCTGCGGATCATCGGTCGAACTGAAGAAACTGTTCAAAAAAGACGAGTACGGCGATCTGGAAAAGAAATCGATCTCGTTCTCCGACAGCGACGAAGACCTGCAGGCGCTCTACGCGAATATCGAAGAAACCGACGCTGCGCTGATCTTTGCCTGCAAGCAGATCTACGATTGGGCGCTGCTCGCCGATATTATCGGGGACTATTCCACGATCTCCGAGGCGAAGATCGCCGTATACGAGCAGCACAAAGAGGATCTGAAAGCAATCAAGCGATTCGTGAGGCGTTATCTTTCCGACCGTTTCAAGCCGTATTTCTGTAAAAACGGCGCCGACAGTTACGCGGCGTACGTCGGTCATCTTACCGGCGCGAAGAAAACGGAGCAAAAAGAGGACGACGCGAAAAAAGGCGACGACTTCCTGACCTCCTTGAAGAAAGCGGTCAAAGCGAGCGGATTTGAAGCCAAGGTCGACGAAGCCGACCGTCCGTTTCTGCAGGATCTGATCGAACGGCTGGAGACCGCAACCTTTCTTCCGCTACAGGTCAACACAAACAACCGCGTGATCCCTCATCAAGTTTATCAGTTCGAGTTGTCCGCCGTGCTGCGGAACGCGGAAACCTACCTCCCCTTTCTGAAAGAGAAAGACGAATCCGGTCTCTCCGTATCGGAAAAGATTCTGTCGATCTTCACGTTCCGGATCCCCTACTACGTCGGGCCGCTGCGTTCCGACGGGTCACACGCTTGGATCGTCCGTAAAGAAGGCGTCCGGATCACCCCGTGGAACTTTGATTCGGTCGTCGACAAGGACGCTTCGGAACGCGAGTTCATCCGCAGGATGATCAACCGTTGTACGTATTATCCCGGCGCGGACGTTCTTCCGAAGTGTTCCCTGCTTTACCAGAGATTCGAGGTGCTGAACGAGATCAACAACCTGAAGATCAACGGTCAGCCCATCTCCGTCAAAGTCAAGCAGGCAATCTATACCGACGTTTTCCAAAAAAACCGCAACGTCACGAAAAAGAAGATCCTTGATTATTTGATCGCGAACGGTCGTCTGGACAAGAAGGAGGTCGAACTCGTCTCGGGCATCGACGAGAAAATCAAATCTTCGCTTTCCTCCGAACACGATTTCAAGCGTCTTTTGGAATCCGGCGCGCTGTCGCGGGAGGATGCGGATAATATTATTGAACACGCAACATATACCGAGGATCGCTCGCGTATGCGGAGATGGCTGACCGAGAACTATCCCCGTCTGCCGAAAGAGGACGTCCGCTATCTGCTGAGCCGTCGCTATAAGGATTTCGGACGGCTGTCGAAAGAATTTCTGGACGGCGGGCTTCTCGGCGTAGACAGAAAGAGCGGAACGGGAGAGGCGATCAGCATCCTGCGCGCGCTTTGGGAAACGAACAACAATCTGATGGAACTGCTCGCAGAGGGGAACTTTACCTTCAGCGAAGCGCTGCAAAACCTGAAAAAAGAATACGCGAAAGAGAATCCGTCATCCTTTGAAGAACGGCTTGCGGAGCTCTACCTTTCTCCCGCAGTCAAGCGTCAGGTCTATCGGATCGTCGACGTTCTTTCCGACGTCGTCAAGGCGGTCGGTCGCGCGCCGGACAAGATCTTTCTGGAGATGGCGCGCGGAGGGACCCCGGATCAGAAGGGAAAACGGACCAAAACCCGTCGCGAACAGATCCTGGAGTTCTATCAGACCGTTCGCGACGAGGACGTCCCGCACCTGAAAAAAGAACTGGAAGAGATGGGCGAGATGGTCGACAACCGGCTCCAGAGTGACAAACTGTTCCTGTATTATCTGCAACTCGGGAAGTGCTTGTATTCCGGTGAAGCGATTGATCTCGCGACCTTGATGACGAAGGATCAGAGCGTCTACAACATCGAACATATCTATCCGCAATCGCAGGTCAAGGACGACAGCATCCTGAACAACGAGATCCTCGTCCTTTCCAAGATCAACGGAGCGAAGAGCGATTCCTATCCCGTCGATCCCGCGATCCAAACGAAGATGCGCGGGATCTGGGAATCGTATCTGAAGCATGGTCTGATCACCGAAGAAAAGTACCGTCGGCTGATCCGGACCACCCCGTTTACCGATGAGGAAAAGATGGGCTTCATCAACCGACAACTGACCGAGACACGGCAGAGCACCAAGGCGGTGTTGGGGTTGCTGAAGGAACTGTACCCCGAGACCGAGGTCGTTCCGGTCAAGGCAGGGCTGGTCTCCGAATTCCGGCAGGAATTCAAATTGGTGAAATCTCGTCAGGTGAACGATCTGCACCACGCGAAGGACGCCTACCTCAATATCGCGGTCGGAAACGTCTGGCACGAAAAGTACACCAAAAAGTTCTTTGTTGATCAGCCGTATACGCTGAAAACGAAAGAACTCTTCGACCGTTCGCTGACCGTCGACGGCGAGACCGTTTGGGAGGGTGAAAAATCGGTCGCCGCGGTCAAAGAGGTAATGCAGAAGAACGCTATTCATTATACGGTCTTCCCGTACCGTAAAGGCGGCGCTCTGTTCGATCTGCAGCCCGTCAAGGCAGGCAGCGCGGATCTCGTCCCGCTGAAAAAAGGTCTGGATCCGAAGAAATACGGCGGATATAATAAGCCCGCAGCCTCGTTCTTCGCTCCGGTCAAATACCGGATCGGCAAAAAAGCCGACCTGATGATCGTTCCGGTAGAGGTCTCCGTCCGCGAAAAGTACCTTTCGGATCCCGCTTTCGCGGAAGAATACGCGAAGAAGACCATCGGCGGGATCTGCAGCGGCAAAACCGTGGACGAGGTCTCCTTCCCTCTCGGCGCCCGTATTCTGAAGATCAATACCGTTTTTTCGCTTGACGGCTTCCGGGTTTGTCTTGCGGGTAAATCCAACGGCGGCTTGAAAGTCATTCTCGCGCCGATCACTCCGTTGATCCTCTCCCTTGATTGGGAAGCATACGTAAAAAAACTCGAAAGTTTTCAGAACAAGCAATCCAAAAAAACGTCGTCTGCGATTCTCCCGGATCCGGAGCACGACGGTATAACAAAGGATCGGAATGCCGAACTGTACGATCTGCTTTTGTCCAAACTTCGCTCTTCCACCTTCTCCAAACGTCCCAACTGCCCCGTAGAAACGCTCGAAAACGGTTATGAACGGTTCAAGCAACTGAACGTCGCAGAACAAATCGGTATTCTTCTTTCCGTTTTACAGGTGTTCGGACGCTCCAGCGGAGGAATTGACTTCAGACTGATCGGCGGAAGCAAAACGGAGGCAAGCGTTGCCCGATCCAGCAATCTTTCCAACTGGAAAAAGGTCTATTCCGACGTCCGCATTATCGACCAGTCCAATTCCGGGCTCTTCGTGAAACGATCCGGAAATCTGCTCGATCTGCTATGAGTTGGCGCACGGTCGTCATCTCCAATCGCTGTAAGCTCGACGTCAAAATGGGCTTTATGGTCGTGCGGGGAGAAGAAACGACACGCGTTTTTCTCGACGAGATCGCGCTGCTCCTGATCGAAAACCCCGCGGTCGCCCTGACCGGCTGTCTTTTGAGGGAATCGACTTGTTTGAGAGTAGTGTGATTTCTTAGGGGACTCAAACGCGTGCCTATGCTCGGCAGGATCGCTTGTGGTTTGAGAGTAGTGTGATTTCTTAGGGGACTCAAACGATGCGAAACGAGCAGATCCGCAACACGCCGTTTGAGAGTAGTGTGATTTCTTAGGGGACTCAAACGAAGACCGGAAGGGTCGAAAACATGATCGTGTTTGAGAGTAGTGTGATTTCTTAGGGGACTCAAACGGAGCGTTTAAGGAGGCGTTGATCGTATGAGTTTGAGAGTAGTGTGATTTCTTAGGGGACTCAAACAAACCCGATTATTTCACGCCGTCTTGTCGAGTTTGAGA
>JAGCYR010000256.1 GCA_017960705.1 Clostridia bacterium
CGCCGAACAAGCAACCGACGCGAGCTATACGATCCAGTATATGGACGACAGCGGGATCCACAAGATCACCGTTCAGAAGGGGGACATCTATACGCTCGATGTCATCCCCGAAAAATCCGGATACGTGTTCCTCGGGCTTTTCAGCGCGGAGAGCGGAGGCACGCAGTACGTTAGCGCGAGCGGTCAAGCCGTCGCTCCCTTCAACGACGATCGGAACGTCGTTCTCTATCCGCAATTCAAGCCGAAAGAATACAAGTTGATCCTGGACTATCAGGGGGCGGCGGTCACGGGCAGCCGCTCTATCGCGGTGGACTACGACTCTGCGATCCGGGAACTGCCGATGAATCTCTCGCTTGAAAACAAGGTTTTCACCGGCTGGTATACCGAACCCGACCGGAAAGGAACGCAGATCGCCGACCGGTACGGGATCCTTCCGGAGAACGAATTGGTAACGGAAAGAACTTTTGATCTTTCGGATCCGGAAGGAAAAATCCGTCTCTACGCGGGCTTTGAGAGTGTCAAATATACGGTCACTTTCTACAGCGAAGAGAACGCCGCGCCGGAGGAAATCAAGGTCGAGCACGGGACGAACGTCGCGGACGTCGTTCCGAGCGCGCGCGTGAACGGACAGGCGGTGCTCGTCTGGTCGAAAACCAAGAACGACACGGCGCGCGAAAACGTCTTCACGGGCAAGGTGACGGGCGATATGGTCCTCTACGCCGTCGAGTACGCGCCGGTAATCGATTTTGACGCGAACGGCGGGGACGACGTCGTTTCTCTGGTCGCAAAGGCGGGTGATCCGATCACGCTGCCGACCCCGACGCGCAAAAACTACAAGTTCGCGGAGTGGCAAGATCCGCAGGGAAATGCGTATACGGCGACCACGATGCCGACGAAGGGACTGACGCTGAAGGCGGTCTGGCAGGCGAAGCTTGTCTTTGACGCGAACGGCGGGACCGACGTGGAAGATATCTCGAAACCCGCGGGAGAGACGGTCACGCTCCCGATCCCCGAAAGAGACGGGTTCCTCTTTGCCGGATGGTACACCGCGGATAAAGAGCAATATACCGCTACCCGGATGCCGACGACAAGCGTCGAACTCAAGGCGGGGTGGTACAAGGAGAAAGTGGAGACACTGATTATTTGTGGCGATAATGTCGAGTTGGATTTGGACAACGGAAGAATTAATCGAGAAAGTCTGACACCATCGCTGAATATCAATATGAGTTCCTTTTTGCCGTCTAATTATACGGGTACTCTAAAAATTCGCGTGCATATGAAAATTAAATACACAGAGAGCTATTCAGGCACTCCTTTGTTCACTCTCAATTATTACTCGCAAAATACCGTGAGTGAGGTTTATCGGCTCCATTCCGAAGTCATTCAAGTTAATTCTTCGGAATATCGGGATGTTTCCTTTGTTATGACAGTAAATATGTCAAGCAACGTTTTATACGGAACGAAGATCTTGAGTCATGGCAAAGATTATAGTACCTATACTTGTTACTACAAAATAACTGGTTATTATGTCGAAGTCGCTTATCCGGATACGTCCAACCTCTACCTCTAATCTCTTTGAAAAAAGCTTATAAGCAAGTTGCGGCGAATCGGTTGCTCCGCGAGAGTGCTGATCTTGTAGACTGTTTTCGGCTGGACGCGTCGCGAAAAGATTTTTGGATATCCCGGGAAGCGAGACGAGCGCGGACGCAGATCAAAAAGATCCGGAAAGCGCACAACCGATGCGCCGCAAAACTCTGGAAACTGTTCTGAAAGAAAACCCGTAATCAAGAAGCGAGGAGAACCAAAATGAGAAGAAAAAAACTGTTCGGATTGCTCTGCGTTTTACTGCTTTTGCTCCTGACGGCGGTCGCTTTGTCGGGGTGCGGGAAAGATAAGATCAAGAGCGTCTATAAACCCACCAACGTCTCCTACGACGGAGCGAGGATCACGTGGGATCGCGTCGATCTTGCCGATTATTATACGGTATCGATCAACGGCGGAGAAGAGAAACGCGTCAATACCAATCTCTATTCCTTCGAAAACAAGGACGGCGTTGAGTTTGACGTGACCGTTTACGCTGTTATCAAGGGCAAGTCGTTCGGAGAGGACGCGCACTTTGTCCCGCTTGATACGATCACGTCGTTTACCGTCTCCGACAGCGGCGTTCTCTCGTGGGACGAAGTTCCGGGTGCGACCGCGTACCGCGTGACGCTGAACGGGACGGTCCTCGCGACTGATCTCTCCGAGCCTCGTTTCGAGGCGAGCGAAGGGAATAACCGCGTCAAGGTGCGGGCGGTCGTCACGGGGGACAACGGATATTACTCCCTTTGGAGCGAGGAGAAACAGATTTACGTCAACTCCGCGCCCACGTCGATCGATTACGACGGGGAAAAACTGTCCTGGCTCGGGAACGGTATGACCTACGAGGTGACGGTGAACGGCACAAAAACGACCGTGAACGGGACCACGATGCGATTCGATTCCGAGCGACGCGATTTTTCCGTCGAAGTGAAGAGCGTCGGGGATCACGCCACGTCGTTCGATTCGAAAACGGTGGAAGAGACCTTCCATTATCTGCAGCCGGTGACCGATATGGTGATGGAAGACGGGATCCTGAATTGGACGCCCGTCGCAAACGCGGAAGGGTACGACGTGCGGATCAACGGAGCGATCGTGAGACAGCCCGTTACGACGGCGTATTACGACAGTCTCGCCGCAGGGACGACCCTTGCGGTCGAGGTGCGTCCGTTCAACAAGAGCGGAAAGTATTTCTCGATCTGGTCGGACGTCAAGAGCGTCTATATTCTGGAGAGCCCGGTCACTTCTTGGAACGCCGATCTGGAGCTTGACGGAGAGGCTAACAACAACTTTATCTGGGATTCGGTCAACGGCGCGGTCGGCTATACGGTCGAGGTGGAAAAAGACGGCGTCGTCACCCGCACCAATTTCCCGATCGCGCAGCGGGCGTTCGCGTACGCCTACGCCGAGACGGGTTCCTATTCGGTGCGCGTCAAGGCGGTTGCCGACGTCGGGAGCGACTATTACGATTCCCGCTACTCGACCGAAACGGTCGTAGAGCGTCTTGCGGCGCCGAAACTGTCCGGGAACTCCCCGATCACGAGCGATCCCACCGATCTCGCAAAGGGCTTTACCGTCAATTACACGGCGGTCTCGGGTGCGAGCGGATACCAGCTCTATAAGGACGGCGTTCTGCTGGACGGGAAGTATTCGACGGTCCTTTCGATCACCGACGGCAACGTGGCGGACGATTCGATTTCCGCCGCGCAGGAATATACCTATTCGATCCGGAGCATGGGCTCGGTCCGGAACGCGTCGGGCAAGACTTTCGTCACGCTTCCTTGCCTGTCGCGTGACGCGCTCTCCTTCCGCATCACCGTCCAGGCGATGCCGGCGGGGTTGACGATGTCCGGATTCGAGGCGCAGTGGTCCGCAGTTTCGGGGAACAACGGGTACGGCGTCAAGTACAGCGGCTCGACCTTCACCGCGAGCGCGACGAACTACAACCTTTCGACCCTGAAGCCGGGGACGTACGACGTCAGCGTCTGTACGAGAGGAAACGGTGGGACAACCCTTGCTTCCAACTATACGGCGGCGATCGTCGTTCAGCGGCTGCCCGCTCCGACCAATATCAAGATCTCCTACGGAACGGGCGAGGGACAGCTCGGATTCAGCAACGTCGCCAATGCGAAGAGCTATCAGGTGTTCCTTGACGAAAGCACCCAGGCGCTCCCCGAAAACGCGTTCGACAATATGTATCAGTATATCAGAGAGAGCGGGACCGTTCTGCATATGGTCGCCGTCGCAAACTATTACAACGATCTCGGAACGGTATACTATATGACGAGCGAATCGTCGTCCACGCAGCAGTTCATCCGCCTTTCCGTTCCGACCTTCCCGGAGGGAGCGTTCTCCAACAGTACGGAACTCGTCTGGAACGCGCCGGGCAATATCAACACGTTGGAATACACGCCCACCTACGAAGTATACGAGAGCGGCGTGATGCAGACGGGCGGGGTGCAGAACGGGACGCGTTTCAACGTCCGGCACCTTGAAGGGGGCAAGAGTTACACCTTCCGTATCAAGGCGATCGGTAACGACAGCAAATACCTTGACAGCGACCTGTCGGTTGCGGTCACCGTTTACAAACTCGCCGCTCCGACCATGACGATCAAGAACGGACAGTATACGTGGCAGGGCGTTACCAACGCCAGCGGGTACGTTCTGGAGATCGACGGCGTTCGCGTGAACAACGATATCCATGTTTCGGGATCGGAGTATTCCTATACGCCGCATTATACCGAGATCGGGAGCCACAACGTCCGGCTGTACGCCGTCGGGGACGGGTACAACAACATCAACAGCGATTCGTTCACCTACGTTCAGACGGTCCGCGCGTGCCTTGCGCCCGAGATCAGCTTCGGATACTCTTCCGATACGTTCGTGAACGGCGGGACCATCACGGTCACGATCGATACGCCTTCCGCGAACTGCTCGAACTATCAGTACGAGATCGCGGGCGAGAGTATCGTGTCGGATCGCCTGACCGAATCGAAACCGATTGAGAACACCGGTACCTACTACGTGAGAGTCAAGGCGTTGGGCGGCACGTTCGACGCAAACGAAGTATACTACATTGATTCTCAATATGCGGGCGGGAACAGCGGATATTCGATCAAACTGCTTGCGCCGCCGACGCTCTCCTCCTTCTCCATCAATTCGGACGGAGCGACGAAGTGGGCGACCATTACCGACGCGTACGGTTACGACTATCAGATCGCGTTCGACGACGGAGAATACTCCGCGGTCCAGCATACGGGTACGGCGTCGCTCAACCCGATCGCGAACCTGCTTTCCTACAAGACGATCCGGATCAAGGTCAAAGCGTGCGGAAACGGAAGCAGCGTCATTTCTTCGGAATGGGTCGAATATACGTGGAGCAATCCGAATAAATGATCCTGCAAATCTTTCTGGAGTTCCTGATCCAGGTCTTGTCGACCGTTGGGGTGATCTTTCTGTTCGGATTGGTGATCGCTTTTTGCAACAGGATATTCTATCGGAACCTGGGAATGTTCGGGACCCCCGCCTGTTATATCACGGGATTGATCGGAACGCCAGTTCACGAACTGTCGCACGCGCTGTTCTGCGTCGTTTTCGGTCACAAGATCGTGGAGATCAAACTCTATCAGATCAATTCCGAAGACGGGGTCCTCGGATACGTCAGGCATAAGTATTCTCCGAACAATCTCTATCAGAAGATCGGCAATTTCTTCATCGGGATCGCTCCGATCCTCGTGATCTCCGCGATCCTGTACTTTCTCGCGCAGCTGCTCGTCCCAGGTATGACCGATCTGATCATCGCGGAAGCGGTCGGACTTCGATCCGACGCCGGGTTTGACGGGCTCCTCGACTGTTTCGTTTTCTTCGTGGAGTGCATTTTCGGTCCGGCGCAGACCGTGTACTGGTGGATATTCTTTATCGCCGGTCTGTTTCTTGCGCCGCACATGACGCTCAGCACCGCGGATATCCGCGGTGCGTGGAGCGGGCTCGCGACGATGCTGGTCCTCCTGTTCGGCGTTGACGTCGTACTTGGCTTCGTGAGCGCGTCGACGATGGAATTGCTCACGGAACTCTGCCTGACGGCAGGCGGGGTTTTAGGCGGCTTGTTCGTCTTCGCGGTTGCGGTCTCGCTGGCGCTCGTCGTTCTTTCGCTCCTGTTGCGGCTTGCGCTCAGAAGGTTCGTATAAACAGCCGAGGAAACGACTCGTTTTGAAAAAACTGGTTGTTTGCCTTTTAAAGCAGTTGACCGTGCCGAAAACGGCACGGTCAACTTTGTAAACCGAATGTAAAGAAAACTTATGATCCTGCTTGTGCGAGTTCTTTCCCGCGGTTCCGGCGCGGGAAAGCCGGTCAGAACCCGAAGTACGCTTTCGCGTTTTCGTAGCTGATCCCGCGGACGATCTTGCCGAGCAGTTCGAAGTCCGCCGGGTATTCGCCGCGGTCGACGAAGGAGCCGAGCAGGTTGCAGAGGATGCGGCGGAAATACTCGTGCCGTGGATAGGACACGAAGCTGCGCGAGTCGGTCAGCATCCCGACGAAGCATCCGAGCACGCCGAGGTTCCCGAACGCCCGGAGCTGCGCCTCCATCCCGTCCCGCTGATCGTTGAACCACCAGCCGGAGCCGAGTTGGATCTTCGACTTAAACGGCGGGCGCTGGAAGTTGCCCATACAGGTCGCCAAGGTGTAGTTGTCGTTCGGATTCAGCGAATAGAGGATGGTCTTCGGCAGTTCGTCGGTCTCGTCGAGCGAATTCAGCAGCCGGTTGATATTCTCCGAGGTGCGCGGATCGTTGATGCTGTCAAACCCCGCGTCGGGACCGAGCTCGGCGAACGCGCGGGCGTTGTTGTTCCGGATCGCCCCGGTATGGATCTGGAGCGCCCAGCCGCGGCGGCAGTACTCGCGCGCGCAAAACTGAATGACAGCAGTCTGATAGATCTCGGCTTCCTCGCGCGTGATCTTCTCCCCGGCGAGCGCGCGGGCAAAGATCGGGGCGGGATCGCCCTCGGCGTAGGGAACGTAGTCCAGCCCGTGGTCCGAGAGACGGCAGCCGTTCTCGTGGAAGAAGTTGATTCGTTCGCGGAGCCATTCGAGCAGCTCGCCGTAGGTCTTCGCTCCGGTCTTCTCGATATAAGGCAGGAAGGTGTCCTTGTGGACGTTCACGGCTTTGTCGGGACGGAAGGCGGGGAGCACGCGGGTCATCATCCCCGACGCCTTGATTGCGCGGTGGTAGTGCAGATCGTCCGCGGGATCGTCGGTCGTGCAGATGACCTCGACGTTCGAGCGCGCGATCAGCCCGCGGGCGGTGTAGCCGTCTGAGGCGAGCAGGGCGTTCGCCTTGTCGTAGATCCGCTTCGCCGATTCGGGGGTCAGCATCTCGTCGATCCCGAAATAGCGCTTCAGTTCCAGTTGCGTCCAATGCAGAAGCGGGTTCCCGATCGCCATAGGCAGCGCCGTCGCGTAGGCGAGGAACTTGTCCCAATCGGGGGCGTCGCCCGTGATGAGTCTCTCCTCGATCCCGAACGAGCGCATCATCCGCCACTTGTAGTGGTCGCCGCCGAGCATCAGCTCGGTGATCCCCGAGAAGCGGTGATCCTCCGCGATCTGATCCGGCGGGATATGGCAGTGATAGTCGATGATCGGCAGCCCTTCCGCGTACTTGTGGTAGAGCTTTTTCGCGGTCTTGCCGTTCAGCATAAAGTCTTCGTTAAAAAAGTTCATAGAAGTTTCGTCCTTCCGTGTTGAATTGCAGTCGTCGGGAAACGTTGGTCCCCGTTTTCAGATCATATTGATATCTTTCGGCGCAAATTGCGTGACAATCTCCCGGCTTTTCTCTGTCTCCCGGATCGCCCAGGGCGGACCGAACATCCGCTTCCGACTCAACTTGCTTCCTTCGGTAAAGAAAACGATCCAGTACGGATGGAGCGGCGCCTCTCGGCTGTGTATGGGGATGAGTTCAACGCGGATCGAAACGATCCGATCCCACGCCACTCTGCTGACGCAAACGCCGAACACGCAAATCGAGAAACCGTCCCGATCGAACGAGATCGTTTGACATATCGAAATCGACGCCCAAAGCGCAGCGGCGGAAACAAACCAGATCACAGCCGAGCCGACGATCATCCACGGGGTCGGGTCGTAAAGCAACGCGAACACGCAGAAGACCATAACGGCGATAGAGACCGGAATGAGAACTATCCCGAACCCGATCTCGTACGGATGATAGGGAGAAAGCCGCCGCGACGCGCCGAACAGTCCGGTTCGGACCACGTCGGTCAGGGACGCGAAAAGAGAATCGTCGTCTTCGACGGAGACCTTGACGACCGGGTGTCCGTTGTGCAGGATCCTATCCCCGTCGGCGGCAAAGGAGTGGGTCGCGCCGTGATAGGAGACGATCAGAACGTATTTCTTTTCGCGCTCCGGATAGTAGGAAAACCGGAGCAGTTTGACGCCGGTCCCTGCGAAACTTTCTTCGAACGCGTCCGATTTTCGTTTGATCTGCCGTCTCAGATCCCGATCCATCATGTGTTTCTCCTCCTTTCGGGATTCGGTGAAAACCCGCAGTGAAAAATCAGACCACCTGGTCGAACTCGATCAAGGTCAGCCCCGGGTTCTTTTCCTCCGCCCAGCGGATCTCGTAATCCGCGGTAAAGATTAGCAGGTTCCGTCCCTTCAGATCGGTGACGCGGCGGGTCGACTGCATCAGCTTGAGAGAGGTCGGGTCAACCCCCTCGGGGAGATAGCGGATCAGGGTGTGCGGCAGATCCGAGCGGCGGTACTTTACGCCGTACTCGCTCTCCATCCGGAACTCGAGCACGTCGAACTGCAGCACGCCGACGACGCCGACCGTGACCCGTTCCATCCCCATTCCGGGCTCGAGGAAGATGCGGATCGCGCCCTCCTCGGCGATCTGCTCCATCCCTTTGGCGAACTGCTTGCGCTTCATCGAGTCGATCTGCTCGACCACGGCGAAATGCTCGGGCGCGAAGGTCGGGATGCCCGCGTAGCGGATCTCTTTGCCGATCTCGCACACCGTGTCGCCGATAGAATAGATGCCCGGGTCGAAGACGCCGATGATGTCCCCGGCGTACGCCTCGTCGATCACCTCGCGCTCCTGCGCCATCATCTGCTGGGGCTGCGAGAGCTTTACGTTCTTGCCGGTGCGCACGTGGCGGTACTCTTTTCCGCGCTCGAACTTGCCCGAGCAGATACGGAAGAAGGCGATGCGATCCCGGTGAGCTTTGTTCATATTCGCCTGGATCTTGAACACGAACGCCGAAAACCCCTCCTCTACGGGGTCGATCTCGCGACCCTCCGAGGTATGCGGCAGAGGGGAAGGGGTCATTTTGAGGAAGTTCTGCAGGAAGGTCTCGACCCCGAAATTGTTGAGCGCCGAGCCGAAGAAGACCGGCGACAGTTTGCCGCACCGGACGCGGTCGAGGTCGAATTCGTAGCTCGCCACGTCGAGCAGCTCGATCTGTTCGGTGAGCTTTTCGCGGGCGTACGGACCGATCAGCTCGTCCATCTTGGCGACGTCGGTCAGGTCGCATTCGATCGCCTGCAGCCGTTCGCGCCCGCGGTGGAACTCGTCGAAGACCTCGACGCAGCGCTTCTGCCGGTCGAAGACCCCGCGAAAATCCCGTCCGCACCCGATCGGCCAGTTGACGGGATAGGTCCCGATGCCGAACTCCTTTTCGAGCTCGTCGAGGAGGTCGAAGGGATCGCGCGCCTCGCGGTCGAGCTTGTTGATGAAGGTGAAGATCGGGATGCCGCGCAGAGCGCAGACCCGGAACAGTTTGCGGGTCTGGGGCTCGATGCCCTTCGCCGCGTCGATCACCATCACGGCGCTGTCCGCCGCCATCAGCGTACGGTAGGTGTCCTCCGAGAAGTCCTGGTGCCCCGGGGTGTCGAGGATGTTGACGCAGTAGCCGTCGTACTCGAACTGGAGGACCGACGACGTGACCGAGATCCCGCGCTTCTTTTCGATCTCCATCCAGTCGGACGTCGCGTGGCGGTCGCCCTGCTTGCCCTTGACCGAGCCCGCGGACTGGATCGCGCCGCCGTAGAGCAGGAACTTTTCGGTCAGCGTGGTTTTACCGGCGTCGGGGTGCGAAATGATCGCAAAGGTGCGCCGCCGCCGTATTTCGTTTTCATAATTCATTGTTTCGGATTCCTTTCAATATCGTATCTTTGCCGTTCTGTGAAAGGATCCCGTCACAAGTGGTCCCGACGCTCGCCCCCGACCACGATCTCGCAGCCGCAGGGGTAGACCGAGTCTTTTAAGATGATCTCGCCCGCCGAATCGCAGACGATCTTGCCCGAAAGAGGATTTTTGATCGAGAGGACGTTTCCGCGGATGGATGCCGTGACCGAGGAATACTCGAACGCCAGGTCGCAGTTCTCGGTCTCGCAGTCGATCAGGGTCAGATTGCGGCAGTAGCAGAGCGGCTGGGTGCCGACGATCTTGCAGCGGATCAGCGTGAGGTTCTCGGAATACCAGCCGAGATATTCGCCCCGGATCACGCTGTCGCGGACGGTGACGTCTTTGGTGTGCCAGAAGGCGTCCTTGGTGTCGAGTTCGCTGTCCGCGATCTCGGCGTCGCGGACGTACTGGAACGAGTATTTGCCCGAAAAATGCAGTCCCCGCGCCACGATCCGCGACCCGCCTAAAAAGGCGTATTCGCCCGAGAGCGAGGTGTCGGAGAGCGAGATCTTCCGCGTCCGCCACCCGAATTCGGGCGAGACGATCTCGGAGTTCTTGATCTCCACTTCCCGGCACTCGCGGAACGCCTTGACGCCGTGCATTTTGCAGCCGTCCATCAAGACGTTCTTATCGTACCAGAAGGGGGCGCGGCAGGTCTCGGTCATCTCGCAGTTCCTGACGGTCAGATCGACGTCGTGCCAGAAAGGATAACGCAGGGCAAAATACGAATCGAGAACGGTGATCCGCCGTCCCTCTTTCAAGGCGGATTCTCCGTCCTCCTCGCCCTCAAAACGGCAATTCTCGACCTGAAGACCGCGCGCTCCGTAAAGCGAACGCTCTTCGCCGAATCTCTGATTTTCAATCTTTTCGACCGTTCTGATCGGTCTGATCGGCTTGAACTTCATGTTTTTTCTCCGTCTGTTCCGGGTGGATTCCCATCGTCTTATTATAGCAGACGCGGAACGGAAAATCAATCGTTCGTCTTGACTTTTTTTCTTGCGGATGCTATACTGTTCTGTGCATATCAAGCCGATGTGGCGAAACTGGCAGACGCCTCGGACTTAAAATCCGATGGGACTCACCTCCCGTACCGGTTCGAGCCCGGTCATCGGCACCAAATACCCGGGGATCCCCCAAAACGGGGATCCCCGGGTAGTTTGCACCGCTTCCCGCTCGACCGGTCGTGTTTGCCTGCAAACACAAAACTCTCGCCGTCCGCGGTCGAATCGCATATCCTGCCGTCGGGCGAGAGTCGACCGGTAGCACGCGCCTGCGCGTGCGTCGAGCCCGGTCATTGGCACTCGCTGCGCTCGTTAGTGAAGACACTCGCTGCGCTCGTTAGTGAAGTCACTCGCTTCGCTCGTGAGTGAAGTCGCTTCGCCGGTGAAGCTGCCCGCAGGCGGGCGGACGAAGGTTACTTCCGCAACCCCCTTGCAATTCCTTTCCTTTAGTGCTATAATTATTCTATCGAACTATACCCGCACGGCTGCGTGCGCGCTCCCCTTCGCGTACGCGAGGGGATTTCCGAAAGGAGAACGATATGACGGTTTCGCGTTTTCTTGCTTTGGTTCTGGCTTTCTTCCTCGGGTTTCTGTCCTGCATCGGGGCGATCGTCGGGGTGGGTTACTTTGCCTACGCCAAGGTCTCGCTCGATCAGCTTGAAAAATGGGGCGTCGTCTCGGTAAACGAGGATCAGTACGTTGACGAGGACGCCGAGGTCGACCTGACCGCCATGACCATCAAGGCGTTCATTTCCGAGATCAAGGAGCTGCAGAATCTCGACAAGACCGTTTCGATCGACCTTCTGATCGAGAGATGGGGTCTGAAGATCCCCGACGAGCTCATGGCGAAGATCCCTGCGGGCGTGCGCTCGCTTTCGGTGAAGGAGATCTTCTCGAAGAGCGGCATTTCCGCGATCCTCGAAAATACCACGGTCGACTACCTGTACCAGTTCCTGCCGAAGGACGTTCTGGCGGAGCCGGCGCGCGAGGTGCTGGCGGGCAAAACGTTGAAAGAGGTCGTGGATTTCAAGATGACCGACCTGCTCACCGGGATCAAGCTCGGGTATCTTGCCGGCGTGCAGTACGAAAAGGATTCCTCCGGGCACTATTTCCCCGTGTATAAGGATCCCTCCAATCCCACGCTGCTCGAACTGCTCGGCTCGCTCGATCTCGGCAAGACGCTCGACGTGGTCGGCAACGGCGGCGATATGCTGACCGTCGTCAACGACGGTATGAACGACGTGATGATCGACCTGCTCGTCAAGAGTATCTCGAGCGGCGACAACAGTACCCTGAACGGCATCGTCGCGGGCAAGACCATCGGCGACCTGATCGTCGAGGACGAGACGACCGGCGCGCTCTCGCTCGACGTCGGCGTTCTGATCAACGGACGGAAGTTCGGCGACCTGATGGGCTACACTCCGGTTTACTATAACGGCGACGCGTCGACCGGGATCATCGTCGACTGGCTCGACGGCGAAGGCGCCCGGATCAAGGGCGTGATGCGCGCGCTCGCGGACGGCACGGTCAACGGGCTCGGAGAGAGCGGGGGTCTCGACACCGACGCGCTGCTCTCGAATTCCTACATCGGTTTCTTCCAGGAATACGATCCGGTCTACGACTCCACCGGCGTCATCACCGGCTGGCTGAAAGGGGACGGCAATCCCCCCGACCGCGTCAACCGTACGCTCGCGAACAAGAAACTGACCAATCTGCTGGGCGACGGCTTCTCGACAGACAACCTGATTGCGGGGCTGTACGTCGGCGACCTGATGAACTATACGCCGGTCGAGGACGGCGACGGCAATATCGTCGACTGGAAGGATTCGAACGGCAACGATCTCGACCGCGTCACCGCGGCGCTCGCCAAACAGCCGGTCGAGAAATTGATGAGCGGCGACTTTGAAGTCGACGACGCGCTCGAGGGGCTCTACGTCGGCGACCTGATGAAATACACGCCGGTCAAGGACGGTGAAGACAATATCATCGGCTGGAAGGACTCGAACGGCGAGGATCTCGACCGTGTTTCCGAGTCGCTCGCGAAGAAGGAGATCACCGAGCTGACCGGCGGCGATTTCAAGGTCGGAGACGCGCTCGCGGGGCTCTACGTCGGCGACCTGATGAAGTATACGCCGGTCAAGGACGATCCGCTCGATGCCGAGAAGGTCACCGGTTGGCTCGATAAGGACGGCAAACCCGTGACGGGTCTCGACCGTGCGACGGCGAACATCGACCTCAAACGGCTGGTCGACGACGATACCTACAAAGTTTCGGACGCATTCGACGAGGTCTATCTCGGCGAGGCGATGGGCTATCACCACGGCGAAGATCCGCTCCCGAAGGTCGATCCGCTCGACGAGAACGAGAAGGCGCGCTATCAGTGGTACAAGACCAAGGACGCCGTGACGGGAGACCTTTCCAACCCGACGGCGGGCATTGAACAGAAGCTCGCCAACTACTTCCTCGGCGACCTGATCGACGGGAAGATCACCTCCGACGAGCTGACCAAGGGGATGCCGCTCCACGAGATCCTGAATCTCCACGCCGTCGACGTCCCGCTCTACGACAACGCGGGCGACCCGATGCTCTACACGACGGGCGACCACGAAAACGAACAGGCGACGGTCAAAATCTGGTACGACAAGAACAACGTCAAGCAGTCCGACACCATTTCCTCGCTCGCCTACTGCACGATCGACGGCATCTCGGAGCAGGTGAACGCCGTCAAGGTCGGAGGCGTGACCGGGCTGACCCTGTTTGAAGGGAACTGGTACAAAGCCGAGTTCCGCAACTTCGGCGTCGACGACGACCGCTACTGCCTGTCTGCGGCGTCGGGCGTGCTGCCGTCGCTTGCGGATCTCTCGATCGGCGACCTCAGCAACAACGAAACCGTCACCGCGCGCATCAAGACCGTGACGATCGGCGACGCGATGGGGTATTACTACTATGACGGCGTCTGGTATACCGACAGTTTGCACACCAGTCCCGTGACCGGCATGATGAAGGCGCTGGCTCCCAAGACCGTCGGCAATATGGAGACCATCGGCGACGATACCCCGATCGGCGAACTCCTCGGCTACGAAAAGGTCGGCGGCGTCTGGTACGAGACCTACGTCGGCGTCGGCGATCCCGGCACCAAGAAGGCGTCGGGCATCATGGCGTCGATCGCGGACTTCCACATCAACGGACTGGGCGAAAACGTCAAAACCATCCGGATCGGTTCGATCCTCGAACTCTACCGCTACGAGACCGACGATCCGCTCGATCCCAACTACGGAACGTGGTACAAGGACGACGCGCGCACCGTCCCCGCCGACGGCATCATGGCGAAGTTCGCCGAGCTGACGGTCGAGGATATGAAGGACTCGGCGAAAGTGACCGAGAAGACCAAGACCATTCTGATCGGCGAGGCGATGGGCTATTACCTCGACGGCGGCGTCTGGTACAACGACGCGGAGCACATCAGCCCCGTGACCGGGATGATGAAGGCGCTCGCGCCCAAGACCGTCGGCGAGATGGACACCGTCTCGACCACCGTTCCGGTCGGCGAACTGCTCGGCTACGAGAAACACGCCGACGTCTGGTACTCCGCCTACGATTCCGAACACCCCGAGAACGGGCAGGTCACGGGCGTCATCGGCGCGATCTGCGATTCCTACGTCGATACCCTCTCGAACGATATCGAGAAAATGGAACTCGGCAAGGTGCTTTCACTCTACAAGTACAACAACGAACTCGACCCGCTCGACCCCAAGAACGGCAAGTGGTACAAGGATCGGCTCTATACCGAAGAGGCGACCGGCGTGATGGTCACGTTCGCCGATATGAAGATCGAGGACCTGTCGGATGAGACCAAGGTCTCCGCGAAGTCGGTCAACGTCGTGATCGGTTACGCGATGGGCTACGCCTACGACGGCGGCGTCTGGTACACCGACAGCACGCTCGCGACTCCG
>JAGCYR010000257.1 GCA_017960705.1 Clostridia bacterium
CCAATCCGTTCAAGGGCTGTTTCCTCGGGCTCGGGGTGACGGCGCTGGTGCAATCGAGTTCGGCGACGACGGTCATGGTGGTCGGCTTCGTCAACTCGGGGCTGATGACCCTTGGGCAAACGGTCTGCGTCATTATGGGCGCCAACGTCGGCAGCGCCACGACCGCGTGGCTGACCGGTCTTTCGGTGATCGAGGGCACGAGCGAGGGGATCGTCGGCTATCTCAAGCTGCTGAAACCGAATTCGTGGATGCCGCTGCTCGCCATCACGGGGCTGTTTATTACCATGATGAGCAAGTGCGACCGGAAGAAGAATATCGGACACGCCCTGCTCGGCTTCTCGGTTCTGATGGTCGGCATGGAGTATATGGCGCAGGCGGTCGCTCCCTTGAACGAAAGCGAGGGCTTCCGCTCGATCCTCACGATGTTCAAAAATCCCGCGCTCGGCATCATCGCGGGTCTGGTTCCGACCTTGGTCGTGCAGTCGTCCGCCGCCTCGATCGGTATCCTGCAGGTTTTGGCGACCACCGGCGCGATCACCTACGGCACGTCGATCCCGATCATCATGGGTCTGAACATCGGTACCTGCGTGACCGCGATGCTCTCCTCGATCGGGGCGAACAAGAACGCCCGCCGCACGGCGCTGATCCACCTGTATTTCAACGTCCTGTCTGCGCTGCTCTGGCTGATCGTGTATCTGGTCGTGACCTCGATCTTCGATATTCCCTTCCTTGCCCATCCGGTCGACAACTGGTGGGGTATCGCCGCCGTGCATACGGCGTTCAAGATCCTGTCGGTCATCACGCTCGCTCCCTTCTCTCGGCTGATCGAGCGGCTCGCGGTCCTTTCGGTGCCCGAGAACAAGGGCGAGGATTCGATCGACCTGCTTGACGAGCGTCTCTTCCTCACTCCGACCGTCGCCGTCGAGCGCGCGACCGAGGTGACCGAGAAGATGGCGGTGATCTCGTGCGAGGCGTTCCGTCTCTCGCTGGGTCTTGTCGGGCGGTACGACGAGAAGATCGCCGCGACCATCCGCGATTTTGAGAACAAAGCCGACCTCTACGAGGACAGTCTCGGCACCTATCTGACCAAGCTCTCGTCCACCCGCGACATCCCCGAACAGGAGAGTCGGCAGGTGACTATGCTGCTCCATCTGATCGGCGATTTCGAGCGCATTTCGGACCACGCCGTCAACCTGGTCGAGTCGTCGGAGGAGATCAAGGACAAGAAGATCGTCTTCTCGAACGAGGCGAACCGCGAACTGTCGGTGATGTACTCCGCCGTGGACGAGATCCTTACCCTCGCGACCGACAGCTTCACCAAGCAGGATCTGCATTCGGCGTCGCTCGTCGAGCCGCTCGAGCAGGTGGTCGACTATCTGCGCGACGAGATCAAGCTCCAGCACATCCTCCGCCTCCAGAAGAGCGAATGCTCGATCGAACACGGCTTCGTCCTCGCGGACATTCTGACCAACCTCGAACGCGTCGCCGACCACTGCTCGAACGTCGCGGGTCTGATCCTCGAGACCTCGGCGCACGACGACGTCGGTACGCACCAGTACCTCCGCAACGTCCGCGCCGGCGGCGAGGGCTTCAAGTGGAACTATAAAGAGTATCTGAAGAAGTATTCGCTCGGCGTCGAAGCAGCCCACGAAGCGGGTGAAGAGTAAGGGACTTCCCCGCTTTCTGCCGTCGTTTCTCACCCTCCCGCGAGCCGTTTTCCGAGCGCGTTGACCGCCCGTCCGAAAAGGTCAAAAATCTTTCGAAAAAGGGTTGACAAACCGCCTCTCGTCGTGTATAATATCATTCGTCACGCGGGAGTGGCGGAACTGGCAGACGCGCACGTTTGAGGGGCGTGTGGATTTTCCATACGGGTTCAAGTCCCGTCTCCCGCACCAATCCGAAAGAACACGAACCCGGCGCGCAAGAGCCGGGTTCGTGTTCTTTCGGATCGATACAGAGTGAAAAGGACGCGGAACCGACTTTTGCGCCCGCGCAAAAGTCCGGGGGTCTGTCCATCCTATACGGCTCCCCTTTTGCTGTTTCGGGGCAGACCCCGTTCAACGCGTCCCGTCCAGCCATTCGGATACTTTTACACCAGGCGTACATTCTCTACAAAGAACACCTCATCCGTCGCTTCGCGCCACCTTCCCCTCAAAGGGGAAGGCAAAAAAACGATTCCCCTTCCCCCTTGTTCACTATTTCTTTCCGAAAGGACCCCTATTATGACTTTTGGCAAAGTTGCGATCATGGGCGACAGTTATTCGACCTTCGTCGGCTGTCTGCCCGAAAACTACCGTTCCTATTACGGAATGGAGAATCACCTCGATATGGGCGTTTTGCGGCGGGAGGATACCTGGTGGGATCAGCTGCTCCGTGAGACGAACTCGACCTTGGTCCGGAACGACAGCTACTCGGGCAGCACGGTCTGCACCACCGGACGCCCCGACCTTCCCGCTTGGTCCGCTTTCGCCGTGCGGGCGCCGCTCTACTTTGACGGCGAGACGAAGTTCGACACCATCTTCTTTCTCGGCGGCACCAACGACAGCTGGATCGACTCCCCGCTCGGAGATCCGACCGTCAAGGAATGGGATCGATACACCGACGAGGATAAAAAGAACGTGCTGCCGGCGATCGGCTTCGTTCTCGGGTATCTCAAAGCGCACAACCCCGAAGCAAGGGTCGTTGCGATCGTAAACGATGGTCTGAAGCCCGCGATCGCGGAAACCGTCAAAACGGCGGCGAAAAAGCTCGGTTGCGACCTCGTCGAGCTTTCGGGCGTCAGCAAAAAACACGGTCACCCGGATCCCGTCGGGATGACGCAGATCAAGGATCAGATCCTTGCCGCGCTTTCCTGATCCGACGCGGATCGATAAAGCGGACCCTCACGAAAGGGGGTCCGTTTTTTGTCCTTGCTTTTTGAGAATAATCATCAAATACACAATTTTAAACAATTTCTAAACCGTTTTTTGGTTTTTTCGCATATTATTAACACTTCATTCACGATTCACACACGATACGTTCTTTAATATCCTGTATAATGACATTGACTGTATGA
>JAGCYR010000024.1 GCA_017960705.1 Clostridia bacterium
TACCTTCCCTGATCCCTATTGAAAATCTGCCCGTCGCTCTGATCTGTCTCGTCGTCTCGATCGCGGTCATCGTCAAGGGAGGCGACGTGTTCGTTTCCGCCGCCTCGTGGATGGCGGAGGTCTCGGGCGTGCCGAAACTGATCGTCGGCGCGACCATCGTGAGTCTCGCGACCACGCTCCCCGAAATGCTGGTCTCGGCGTTCTCCGCGGCTTCCGCGAGAGCGACCGGCGACGCCGCCTATATCGATATGGCGATCGGAAACGCGGTCGGATCGGTAACGGCGAACACCGGACTCATCCTCGCGATCGCCCTGATGTTTATGGCGGGCGCGATCAGACGGCGCGACTACCTTCTGAAATCCTGCCTGTTCATCGGCGCCGGCGCCGTGATCGCCGCGTTCGGCGCGACCGGAAAGATCGGGCTTGTTCCGAGTCTGCTGCTTCTCGCCGTCTTCGCCGCCGCCATGACCGAAAACGTGGTGGGCGCCGTCCGGCAGGTCCGCGCCGCGAAAGCGCAGGCGAACGGAGAGACCCCCGCCGCAGAGGACGCTCCCGCGCTTGACCTTGAAAAGCCGCAGGCGACCGGGAAACTTTGGCTGAAAAACGTGCTGCTGTTCCTTCTCGGCGCCGCCGCGATCGGCGTCGGCGCGAACGTCCTGGTTAACAGCGCGGAGTACGTCGCGAAAGCCGCGCACGTCCCCGAACGGGTGATCGCCGTCACCATCCTCGCCGTCGGCACCTCGCTCCCCGAACTCGTCACGACGGTCGCCGCCGTGGTCAAGCGCGAAATGTCGCTCTCCGCGGGCAACATCATCGGCGCGAACATTATCGATATGACCCTGATCATGCCGATCTGCAATCTGGTCTCGGGCAAGGCGCTGCCGGTCACCAAACAGGTCGGGCGGATCGATCTCCCCGTGGTGCTGATCGTCGCCTTGCTCGCCCTGATCCCCGCCTTGCTCAAACGCCGCTTTATGAAGTGGCAGGGCTTCGCCCTCCTCGGCGTCTACGTCGCTTACCTGATCCTGACCTGCTTCTTCGGAGAACAGATCGCCGCGCTGTAAAAACCCGCCCCCAAAACAATCGACCCCCGCTTGCGAACCGCAAGCGGGGGTGTTTTTATGGTTTGTCTCACGAGGTTTTTACTGCGCCGGTTTCGGGGCGTCTCCCTGCGGCGCGTTGCCGTATCCGAACCGCGTGACGATAAAGTTCTCCGCTCCGAGGACCGGGAACTCCTTTTTGCCCCACGGCTTGTGCCAGTAGACCCAGCCGCGCAGGCGGTTTTCGGTATCGCGCACGCCGTAAACGAGCTGATCGACCGCCGGACGAAGACCGGTGCCGCACTCGAAGTTCAGCGAGCCGACGATCACGTTGCAGCGCCCTTTCTTGTTGCCGTAGAGCTCGACGTCGGTGGTCGAGAGGATGACCCGGTTGTGCTGCGCGACGATATGGTTGATGACCGACAGGTGCGAGGCGTCGTGGAAGGTGATCCCCTCCTCGCAGTTGTGGACGTAGAGATAGTCGGCGACCACGTGCTCCCCGAGGACGAACCCGTACTTAAATCCCTGCGCGGCGACGTTGTGCATCACGTTGTCGTCGTTCTGGTCGTTCGACATGATAAGACCCGCGACGTGGCAGGGGTTCGGCATCAGTTCTTTTTCAAGCTCGGTGTCCCCGACGTTCTCGGACAGGCAGAACTGCGAGTTCTCGACGTTCGCCCGCGACACGTTGCCGAGATTGACCCCGCCCTGCGTCGGGTACATTTTATCCTTGTCCAGCTTGACGGCGAACTCGAGATTGAAGATCGAAAACGAATCGACGCTGAACCGCCCCGCGTAGCCGTCGCCCTGCGGAGCCGACAAAATCGACCAGGGGCGCGCCGTCGGATCGTGCTCTTCGGGGGCGATCCAATCCGAGAAGATCCGGACGTTGACCCGATGCTGCCCCCCGAATTTGGTCGGGTCGTTGTACCCGTCGTCCTTTGGCCGCACCTGATAGGAATACAGGAGCTTGCAGGGCATCTCCCCCTCCAGCTGGATATTGTGGATCCCCCGCGGGATATAGAGCTGCGAGCGTAGCGGGCGCCCGTCGATCTCCTCGACGCCGGGCGACGCGATCCGATACCCGCCCTTGGTGAACGGGAAGAACAGTTTTCCCCCGCCGCGCTCGGCAAGGAAATTGATGCCCTTCTGGATCGCCGCGGTATCGTCGGTCACGCCGTCGCCGACCGCGCCGAACTCGAACACCGAATAACCGAAAGAAGACATAGAGAATACCTCCGAAACAATTTACAAATTTTACAAGCCGCTCGCCGGGATCAGAGCGAGACTTCGACCGCCCGGCCGAGGCAGAGGGGATAGAGCAGGATCCTGTCCGGCTTCCGCCCGAGCATCTTTTCGACCGCGATCGCGTAGTAGCGGAGCTGCTCGCGGTGGCGTTCAACGAAGGATTCGATCTCGGCGGCCGACGCGTCGGGCGCGCCCTTCAGCCGGTCGGTCTTGTAGTCCAGCAGCACCAACTCGCCTTTTGCCGTGGTGAACGCGCAGTCCATCACGCCCTGTACCAGAACGGTCTGGTCCTTCAGCTTTTCCTTTTGCTCGGGGACCTCCGTAAAGCTTGACGCGGGCATCATCATATTGAAGCGAAGCTCGCGCTGCATCCACGAACGGGAGAGCATTTCGTCGAGCAAAGCCGACGCGCGGAACGTCTCAAGCTCGGGCAGATTGACGAGATCGCGGGTCTCTTTCGTCAAAAACCCCCCCTTGGTCAGCCGTTCCAGCTCGACCTCCGCTCCGTTTTTTCGAAGTTGTTCGAGATCGCAGAACTGCAGGAACAAGTGGGTCGCCGTTCCGCGCAGGGCGGGATCGCCGGCGTCGGATTTGCGGGAAGAGCCGCTTGCGGCGGGCTTTTGCTTCTGCTTCTTTTTGTCGTGCAAGGTCGCCGTTCCCTCGTTTGCACCGTCGAGGACGGAGGGGGACAGGACCGAGACCGAGAGCTTCCCCGGCACCGCGCCGAGCCAGGGATCCGGGTAGGATTCGGAGAACCGACTTTCGAGGATCGCGCGCGCCTCGTCTTCGGTCAGGAGCCGACCCTCCTCCGACGGGACGGTCGGGACAGGCTCCGTCGGCGCGGTCTTTTCTTCCGTCGCGGCGAACTCTTCGGAAGGCGTTTCCGCGCCGGTTTCCTCTACGGCGACAGCTTCTTCGGAGGGGGCTTCTTCGGAAGGCTCCTTCTGCTCGTCTTCCGGCAGGATCACGTCCGCCAGCGCCGATCCCTCGCCGCCGATCGCGCGGACGAACAGATCAAACAGCCCGGAGCCGTAGATCGCGTCGGTGCGCGTGATGGGAGAACGGGCGGAATACTTTTCGCGCCGATTGCCGACGTTCGCGTTGTTCGGGACGGTGGCGGTCACGTAGAGTCGCTCGCGCGCCCGCGTCAAGGCGACGTAATAGACCCGGAACTCTTCCTCGCGGTCGAGGATCTTCAGTTCGAGGTCGGCGATCCGGCGGAACGGCGTGTCGATCCGGGCAAGCCCTGTCGCGTCGTCGCGGACCTTCGTCGTCAGCCCGAAGCGCGAATTGAACGAAACGTTCCGGTCGGTCGTCATGCCGTGGGTCTGGGTCGAGACCGGGACGCGCGAAACGAAGACGACCGGGCGTTCCAGCCCCTTGGAGTGATGGATGGTCATGATCTTGACCCCGCCGGCGGTCGCCGGGGGCTGCAGATCGGGCGATATCCCCGCCGCCGCCAGGTCGTTCATATAGGAAACGAAACGGTAAAGCCCCCGGAAGGAGGTCGCCTCGAACGAGCGCGCGTACTGATAGAAAAGGAGCAGGTTCTCGCGGCCGGCGGAGGGGTTGGTCGCGCCCCCGATCGGGAGCAGCCCGGTCTCGGTAAACAGCTTCAGGATCAGTCGGTCGACCGGCATCCCTTCCGCCGCGCGGCGGAAGGATTCGAGTTGTCTCAGGAAGCGTTCGCCCGCTTCAAACGGCTCGTCTTCCCTCTGTGCCTCGACGTACTTGACGAGCGCGTCGTAGAAGGGCTCGCCCGGGACGTCCGACGCTTTTTTGATCTTGTTCAGGATCTCGGGCGTGAACCCTTCGCAGAGCGGAGAGAGCAGGAGCCCGACCAGGGGGATGTCGCGGCGGGGGTTGTCCACCGCGTTGAGCAGGCAGAGCGCGAGCCGGATCTCGGGGGCGTCGAACAGGTCGCAGTTGATCTCGATCGAGACGGGAACGCCTCTTTTTTCAAGCGACGCGCGGAACAACGGCGCTGGCTTCGAACTGCGGAGCAGGATGACGACGTCCTCCGGCTTGATCGGAACGAACCGGGGCTGTTCGTCCGGGCGTTCCTCGTCCCAATCCGGGTTTGGCCGGGTGCAGGACGTGGTCAGCCGCTTGATCTCGTCGGCGATCCACGCGCATTCGGGATCCTCCGTCACGATCCCCGGTTCGTTCTTCGGGGAGCGGAACAGGCGGACGACCGGGCGCACGGGCTCCGGCAGACGTTCTTCGGGCGCCTTCGCGAACGCGAGATCGTCCTCGGGCGTGTATCCGATGGAGTCCCCGATCGCCGAAAACAGCGGATGAAACACGCCGTTGACAAAGTCGACGATCGGCTTTTCGCACCGATAGTTCTTCGAGAGAAAGATCGTCGCTTCGGGGCCGTCCCCTGCTTGGGACAGCGGCGGGAAGCTCTTTTTCAGGTCGATGAAAATGGTGGGATCCGCCCGCCGGAAACGGTAAATGCTCTGCTTGATATCTCCGACGAGGAACAGGTTGCGTTCCCGTGAGATCGCCTTGAAGATCGCGTGCTGGATCGGGTTGACGTCCTGATATTCGTCGACGAAGATCGCGTCGTAACGGGAGGCGAGCTCTTCGGCGGCGGGGGTCCTCTCCCCCGTTTCGGGGTCGACCAGAAGATCGAGGGCGGCGCGCTCGAGGTCGGCAAACGACGCGCCGTTGAGCCGCTGCTTTTCGATTTTGACGAGCTCGTTGAACCGGCGGACGGCTTTGGCGATCAGTTCCGAGAGCGGGAGATGGGTCTCGGCTTCGGTTTTCCAGTCGTCGGACGACGCGAGAAAGTACGCGCAGAATCTGCTTTTCGCGAGATCCCGGAACGCTGTCAGCCGACCCTTTATGGCGGCGATCAGTTCCGGGTCTCCTTCTTTATAGAAGCGCGAAGTGGTCCTGAACGTCGGCAGCGAAAGGTCCCGCGCCCCTGCGAGAAGGTCTCGCGCGGCGTCGTAGGTCACGTCGGGCGCGGCGAGCGCGCGGCAGATCGAGAGGGCGGTCGAGAGCGGGGGCTCCAGCGTTTCCCGCGTGACGTCCGGCTCGCTTGCAAGGTCGGACAGGAGGTCTTCGAAGAGAGGGATCATTTCCCCGTAACAGGAGGCGACCCGCGCGAGCAGCGCTTTCCCGTATTCGGTCTTTTCGGGGGGCAGATCGCGCGCCTCTTCGATCATGCGGACGTAATCGTCGAGCTTCCGTTCGCCCTCCGGGAAGTTGTCCACCGCGCGCGAGACCTCGAGAAAGATATCCTCGATCTCCTTCTGGTGCTTCGATTCGACGACCTGCGACGCGAATTCCGAGAACGCTTCGCCGCTCGCGACGGAGCCCTCCTTGCCGTCGTACAGGCGGTCGATCAGCGACTCGAGCACGGCGCGGCGCAAAGGCCCCTCGTCGGCGTTGCCGAGCACGCGGCAGTTCGGGCGGATCCCCGTCAGGTCGGAAAACTCCGACGCGATCCGGCGGCAGAAACTGTCGATCGTGCCGACGTCTGCGTTCGGGAGCAGAAGAAGCTGTTCGGGGAGCCGGGGGTCGGAGGGGTTTTCCCGGATCTTCTCGATCAGCGCCTTTGACAGCTTGCTTTTCAGATCGTCCGCCGCCGCGACGGTGAAAGTGACGATCGCCATCCGCGAGATATCGCGCGGCCGGTCGGGATCGGTCAGCATTCGGAGCACCCGCTCGGTCAGAGTGGCGGTCTTCCCCGAACCCGCAGCCGCGGCGACGAGCAGCGTTTTGTCGAGGGTCTCGAACGCGGCGCGCTGCTCCGGGTTCCAGACGCGGGGTTTCTTGTTCGGCATACCGTGCTCCTTTCGGCTTCTTTTCGGGGATTACAGGTCGAACTGACGGAGCGGCGCGATCACCGTTCCGGTCTCGTTTCTTTCTTCGTCGGGTTCTTTCGCTTCGGCGAGCGCGAAGAATACGCCGCCGTCGTAGAGCCGGAACCGCGTTCCGGGGAGCGCCCCGCCCAGCCCGAGCTTTTTCGCCTCGATCCGAAGCCCGTTGCGGAACAGCCGGACGAAGAACGGGGCGGGCGAGAGTTTTTCGGCGGCGGGGAACAGGTCTTCGGCCGGGATCACGCGGGCGAGCCGCTCTTCTTCGGTCATCTCCGCCAGCTCGTCGGGGGTCGCGGCACGGTCGAGCGTATAACCGCACGCCTCGACGCGAACCAAGCTCGACATCATCCCGCCGCAGCCGAGCGCCCTGCCGATATCGGCGCAGAGCGTGCGGATATAGGTCCCCTTCGACACCACTGCGTCGAGGGCGTAGTTTCGTTCGTCGATTTTCTCGGCCTCCAGCCGATGGACCGTGATTTTGCGCGGCTGCCGCTCGACGGTCTCCCCGCGGCGGGCAAGATCGACCAGCTTCCGCCCCCCGACTTTTAAGGCGGAGTACATCGGCGGGATCTGCTCGACCGCGCCCCGGAAGCGGGAAAGGGCCGCCAGAACCGCCGCTTCGTCCGGGATCGCGTCGGACTTGCCGAGAACCGTCCCGGTCTTGTCCTCTGTGTCGGTCGAAACGCCGAGCGTCAGCGTCGCGCGGTAGTGCTTGTCCGATTCGGCAAGGAACTCCGCCGCCTTGACCGCCCGCCCGACAAGAACCGGGAGCACCCCCGACGCGAGCGGATCGAGCGTTCCGGTGTGCCCCGCCTTCTCCACGCCGAAAAGCCGCCGGACACGGGCGACGGCGGTGTGCGAGGTGACCGATTCGGGCTTGTTGACGACGATCAGACCGCTGATCTCCATGCGGCGCTCCTTTCCGGCGGGTTATATCCGCGGGATGTAAACAACTCTTTACAAAACGGCTCTTGCGTCGGTCTCGAACGCTTGGCGCGGGATCAATCGTCGATCCAGACGCGCTTGACGCGGGGCGCGATCCCCGCCATGATCTCGTACGGGATGGTCCCCGCGCGCTCCGCGAGGGCGTTCAGCTGATCCTGCGTTTCACCGAAGAGAACGGCGTAGTCGCCGGGCTTGGCGTCGGCTCCGTCGGGGAGAAGGACCGAGCACTGATCCATCGAGATCCGTCCGACGATCGGACACTTCGCGCCGTTCAGCGCGACTTCGCCGCCCGTGCTGGCGCGGGGGAGCCCGTCGGCGTAGCCGATCCCGAGCAGAGCGATCTTCGAGGGCTTTTCCACCGTGTAGGTCCGGCAGTACCCGACCGTCTCGCCGGGCGCGAATTCCCGCACCTGCAAAACCGGCGCGCAGAGCTTCATCACGGGACGGAGACCGGGATCGGGCAGGAACGGCGCGGGGTTGTAACCGTAGAGCGCGATCCCCTCACGGATCAAAGGCTGCGCCGTTTGTCCGAACCGCAGGATCGAGGCGCTGTTGGCGAAATGCGCGGGCAGCGTCAGCCCGCGTTCCGCGAGCCTTTCGACCAGTCGGCGGAAGATCGCAACCGATTTTTCGGACAAACCCCCTTCGACGTCGGCGTCGGGTAGGTGGGTGTAGATCGAGACGGGCAGGAGCCGAGGATCCGACGCGACCGCAAGGATCTCGTCTGCGGGATCCGACGCGGCGGCGGGAAACCCGAGCCGTCCCATCCCCGTATCGACGGCGAGAGCGATCTTCAACTTTGCTCCCTCCGGGACGTTTTCCGACAGCGCGTCGGCGTATTTCTTGCCGTTGACCGCCTGCGTGAAGTTTCCCTTGAGAAGCGACGGCGCGAGGTCGGGGCAGGTCGGCGCGAGGATCAGGATCTCGCTGCCAAAAACGGCGGGGCGCAGCTCTTCTGCTTCGGACAGACGCGCGACGGCGAACCGGCGGGCGCCGATTTCGTACAGCCGCTTCGCGACGGCAAGCGCGCCGTGACCGTAGGCGTTCGCCTTCACCAGCGCGTAAGCCGAGCCGGGATCGACCCCGGCGGCGCGGGCGAGCAGCGTAAAGTTTTCTTTGAGCGCCGCGGCGGACAGAAGGGCGGCGGCTTCGCGGATCTCGGGCATGGGAGCGGGCTCCTTTCGGGCGGAAGATTTCTTGTTTCAGTATAGCATATTTTCTTATTTCTTGCAAGAATTCGCGCGGAAAAACCTTGATATTTTTTCAACAATGTTGTATAATCGAAAAGGATCCCTCCCCGGGAAAACGAAGGGGAGGATCGGGAGGAGAAGAATATGAAAGCAGTCATCACCGTGATCGGACGGGACAAGGTCGGTATCATCGCGACGGTTTCGGTCGCGTGCTCGGGCTTCGGGGTCAACATCGTCGATATCAGCCAGACCGTTCTCGACGGGTATTTCGCCATGATCATGCTGGTCGAGCTCGGCGGCATGAAAGAGAGCTCGTTCCTTGAATTCTCGGCGGCGCTGAAGAAGATCGGCGAGGAGAACGCGGTGGATATCCGCGTGATGCACGAGGACATCTTCAACTCGATGCACAGGATCTGACGCGGGAGACGAACCATGCTGAACATACAGGATATTCTGGAAACCGTCCGTATGATCCGGGAGGAGAATCTCGACGTGCGGACCGTAACGATGGGGATCTCGCTCTTCGACTGCGTCAGCGACGACCGCGCGCGGCTGGAAAGCAAGATCTACGACAAACTGACCAAGACCGCCGCGAAGCTGGTGCCGGTCGCCGAGGAGATCGAGGCGGAGTACGGCATCCCGATCGTGAACAAGCGGATCTCGGTCACGCCGATCTCGCTCGTCGCCCCGGGAGCTTCCCCGGAGGACTTTTTGCGGCTCGCGGAGGTGCTCCAGCGCGCCGCGACCAACCTCGGCGTGAACTTCATCGGCGGCTATTCGGCGTTCGTGCAGAAGGGGATGACCCGCGGGGCGGAGGCGCTGATCGCGTCGATCCCCGAGGCGCTCGCCGTGACCGAAAACGTCTGCTCCTCGGTGAACGTCGCCTCGACCAAAGCCGGGATCAACATGGACGCGGTCAACCTGATGGGGCGGATCGTGAAAGAGACCTCGCTCCGCACCGCCGACCGCGATTCGCTCGGATGCGCGAAGCTGGTCGTGTTCTCCAATATGCCGGAGGACAACCCGTTTATGGCGGGCGCGGTCCACGGGATCGGGGAGCCCGACTCGGTCGTCAACGTCGGCGTCAGCGGACCGGGCGTGGTCGCCGCCGCCGTCAGAGAGGCGGGGGACTGCGACTTCTCCGCGCTCGCCGAAACGGTGAAGCGCATCGCGTTCAAGATCACCCGCGTCGGTCAGCTGGTCGCCGCGGAAGCCGCGAAGCGGCTCGGGGTCCCCTACGGGATCGTCGATCTGTCGCTCGCGCCGACCCCCGCCGCCGGAGACTCGGTCGCGGAGATCCTTGAAAATATGGGGCTGGAACGCTGCGGCACCCACGGCACCACCGCCGCGCTCGCTTTGCTGAACGACGCGGTGAAAAAGGGCGGCGTGATGGCGTCGGGGCACGTCGGAGGGCTTTCGGGCGCGTTCATCCCGGTCTCCGAGGACCGCGGGATGATCGACGCGGTGAAGGCGGGGACCCTCTCGCTCTCCAAACTCGAAGCGATGACCGCGGTCTGCTCGGTCGGGCTCGATATGATCGCCGTTCCGGGCGACACGACCGCAGAGACCGTCGCGGGTATTATCGCCGACGAGATCTCGATCGGCGTGGTCAACAACAAGACCACCGCCGTCCGCCTGATCCCCGTCGCGGGCAAGGGCGTGGGCGAGGTCGCGAACTTCGGCGGTCTGCTCGGCTACGCGCCCATCATGGAACTGAAGAACGAATCCTGCGCGGCGTTCGTGTCCCGGGGCGGACGGATCCCCGCGCCGATCCACTCGCTGCGAAACTGACCGCTCCCCTTGCAAACGGGGACAAGATCCTGTATAATAATACCACACACGCCGAACGGAGGTATCCACAATGAACAGAACCAACGAAACGAAGCTTTCGCTCCGCATCCTGTCGCTCCTGCTCTCGCTTCTGATGCTCCTGCCGCTCGCCGCCTGCGGGCAGAAGACGGGCGAAACGACGACGGCGGAACTGACGACCGCGATCGAGACCGTCGCGGAAACCACGGCGGCGGAAACGACCGAGCAAGGTCCGAAATACGAGATCCGGCTGAACGCTCCGGCGAGCACCGCGATCCACACGGATCTTCAGGCGACCTTCCTGTCGAGCTCCGACCCGCACGCGTTCGCGGATATCCTGGGTCCGGCGTACGCCGCGCAGTCGGTAAGTTACGACGACGATCCCGGCACGCTCGAGTTCGGGCGCCCGAACCCGATCACCCTGGCCTGGACGGTGCCGGAGGGCGCCGCGGAGCACGTTTCCGCGTATACCGTCCGTCTCTGGACCAAATCCGACGCTTCCGACGCGAAGGAGATCGCGGTCGCGTCGGACAAGACCGAATGCGCGCTCTATAACTTGTTCATCGGCACGACCTACAAATGGACCGTGACCCTGCTTGACGACGAGGGCGAATCGGTCACGTCAAGCGTCGCCGCCTTCCGCACCGACAGTCAGGCGCCGCGCAATCTCTGCGTCGACGGCATCACCAACGTCCGCGATCTCGGCGGCTGGATGACCCTTGACGGCGGTAAGGTCCGGCAGGGACTGCTCTACCGCGGCGCGCGGCTGAACGAGAACGACTCCACCGACGTCCTGATTACCGAGGAGGGGATCAGAACGCTTCGCGACGAACTCGGGATCAAGACCGAGATCGACCTGCGCCAGACCCAGGCGGTCAACGGCAGAGACGAATCCGGCGGGATCACCGTCTCGCCGCTCGGCGAGGGCGTGACCTACCTCGCCCGTCCGATGGATTACGGCGACGCTCTGATCACGAACGCCAAGAACAAGCAGCGGGTCAAGGAGGTCTTCGCCGTCCTTGCCGACGAATCGAACTACCCGATCTACTTCCACTGCGCGATCGGGACCGATCGCACGGGGCTGATCGCGTGGCTGGTCAACGGGCTCTGCGGCGTCAGCGAAAAGAATCTGTGGAGAGACTACCTGTTCTCCAACTTCGGCGAGATCGGCGGAACGCGGACCCGCGCCAAGAACGAGGGCGTTTACGTCAACCAGATCAAGCAAAAGGACGGCGCGAACCTCGCGGAGAAGACCTACAACTTCTTAAAGGACTACTTCGGCGTGCCGGAATCGGATCTCAACGCCGTGATCCGGATCCTGAAGGAAGCCCCGAACGCGCAGTAATACGGCAAAATTTCAAAGCGCCCCCCGCCGGTCGGAAGGGCGCTTTTGTAAAACGAAAGGACAGACTTATGCTTCTCTACTACGTCCGCCACGGCGAACCGACCTACGATCCCGACGAATTGACCCCGAACGGAAAGCGGCAGGCGGAGGCGGTCGCGCGGCGGCTGGCAAGATTCGGGCTGGACAAGATCTTTTCGTCGACCGCGATCCGGGCGCAGCAGACCGCTAAGCCCGCGGCGGAACTGACCCGGCGCGAGATCGTCACCCTCGAGTGGGCGCGCGAAAGCCACGCGCTCGACGATATGGCTCTGCAGACCGAGGACGGAAAGCGGCGCTGGTGTTTCTATATTCCCGAGATCGTCCGGATGATGAACTCGCGCGAGGTGCGCTTGCTCGACGATAAGTGGTACGAGTATCCCGGCTTCCCGCCCAACCGCTTCAAAGAGGGCGTTCTCCGCGTCGACCGCGAGGTGGACGCGTGGATCGAGACCCTCGGCTACAAGCACGACCGCGAGAACCGGTGCTATATCCCGATCGCCCCGAACGATCAGCGGGTCGCCCTGTTCGCCCATCACGGGTTCGGGATGCTCTTCTTCTCGTCGCTGCTCGATATTCCCTATCCGATCGTCGCCACCCGCCTCGAGCAGTCGTTTTCCGGGCTCTCGGTCATCCGCTTTGAAAACGAGGGCGAGCGGATCTACCCGCGGCTTCTGGAGCTTTCCTGCGACGCGCATCTCTACAAAAGCGATTTGCCGACCGAATACAATCGCTCGATTTCTTTTTAACGGGCGAAAGAGAGGATCGTAATGAAACCTTTCTTCGGGATCGATATCACGACCGACGAAAACAACGAAACGATGAACTTTGAAGAGTTCGTCGTTCAAAAGCCGTCCAAAGAGGCGGCGCGAAAAAACGAACAAGCCGCCGAAGAGGCGCTGGAAGAACTCAAGGCGTACTTCAAAAGTTACGGGAAACGGCTCAATTTCCTTATCGCCGCGTTCTTTTTCGGATGCGTTGGGGCGGTCCTTCTCCTGGTGTTCCTTTCGTCTTTGCAGTTGGGGAAACCGGACGCCTCCGATTTCGGGGTGCTCGCGGTGGGGAGCGCGTGCGCGATCGCGACGGTCGTTTGCGCGGTCGTCTCCCACCGGATCAATCCCGACCGCGTTCCCGCGGACGACGGGGACGAAAACGACGGGCAGAAAGACGACGGCCAGAAAGACGACGGGGACGAGGACGACGAAACGCCGTGCGCCACGGTTGCCGAGATCTTCGGGGAGCTGGGCGTTCCCCGAGAGGCAAAGTGGGTCGACGTGCTCGGCTTCAGATACGTCGACAAACGGGGCAGATTTCGTCCGCGCGGCGAGACCGGGTACAACGGCAAACTGATCTACAGCGTGTATTCGCTCAAGGGGTACGCCGAGAACGGGCAGCTTCGGCTTGCGGACGCGGAGGGCGTCGTCGCGATCCCGCTGAACGAGATCAAAGCGATCCGGACGGTCCGAAAAAGGGTCCTGCTGCTTGATTGGACGAAGAAAAGACCCTGCACGCACGAGATATACAAGCCCTACAAACTCAAGATGGTCAAGAGCCGCGCGGGCGAGTGGCTTTCCGTCGGGTGGTATCACGTTCTCGAGTTTACGCACAAGCACGAATCGTGGGGAGTTTGGTTCCCGAACTACGAGCTTCCGGCGTTTGAGAGCCTCACGGGCTTGAAAGCGGACGAGGAAAGCACGGATTATAAAGAAATATTTACATCCGAGCAGACGATCTGAAACAGAGAGGAGACGCGAAATGAAACCGTTTTTCGGGACCGATGTTACGGACGACAAGAAGAACGAAACGATGAACGGCGCGGCGTTCATCGTTCAAAAGCCGTCCGCCGCGTCGGCGTGGAAGATCGAGCAGGAGACCGACGAGATCATCTCCCGGATGAAAGTGTACTATAAACACGCCGGAAAACGCGCAAGAAAAAGCGTCGCTCTGCTCTTGTGCGCGGCGTTTTTCGGTCTATTGGCGCTCTTTGCGGTCAACGTTGCCGTCGACGTCACCTTTGCTTTGAAAAAAGTCTCTGTCAGTCTGCTGTGTTGGGGTGCGGCGGCGGTCATGACGGGGATCGCCTTGCTTTTCGGGATCCTCTCCCGCAGAGCGGAACGCACCGCGGAACTTGAAGACGACAAGTCCGAACACTGCGCACGGAAAGGCGATCCCCTCTTGCGCGCGGCGTTTTTCGGTCTATTGGCGCTCTTTGCGGTCGTCGTTACCGACGCGATCACCTTTGATTTGAAAAAGGTCCCTTTCGGTCTGCTGTGTTGGGGCGCGGCGGCGGTCTTGTTTGGGGGCGCCGTCTTTTTCGGGGTCCGCTCCTATAAAGCGGACTGCGCCGCGGAACAGGCGGACGACGAACCCGAAAACGAAGACCGGGAAGACGAGGACGACCTTCCGCCGTCCGCCACGGCGAGCGAGGTCCTTGCGGAGCTGGGCGTTCCCAAAACGGCGAGATCGGTCGACGTGATCGGCTTTGACTACCGCGAAAAGAACGGCAGGATCTCTCCGCGCGGGCGGGAGGGCGTCGGCTTCGGAACGGTTTACGACTGCTATACGTTCCGGGCGTACGTCAAGGACAAAAACCTTTGTTTCGCCTGCACCGACGAAGGGATTTTCGCCGTGCCGCTTTCCGAATTGAAAGCGATCCGGACGGTCCGGAAAAAGATCCTTTTGCCCGATTGGACGAAGGGGAAACCGCTCACGCACGAGCAATACAAGCCGTATATGCTCAAAATGATCAGAGGCGGCGTTTTCGAGAATCTCCGCGTCGGTTGGTACCACGTGCTGGAGTTCGTACACAAAGGCGAAACGTGGGGGATCTGGTTTCCGAACTATGAACTTCCGGCGTTTGAGCGCCTCACGGGCTTGAAAGCCGACGAGCAAAGCACGGATTGCAAAGAATTGTTTACATCCGGGCAGACGGTATGATTCGCTTCGCGCGGGAGATATGAGTTGCGCTGCGGCGCAACGTTATGATGCTCCTTCGGAGCAGTTATGGTTTTCCCGCAAGCGGAAAAAAACGATGAGTTGTGGTCGCCCCAACAGGGCCCCCCAAACTTTTTTTTAAAACAAACAAAAACGAA
>JAGCYR010000025.1 GCA_017960705.1 Clostridia bacterium
AGTAACAAAAGGAAGCCGTTGCGACGGATCACAACGACATCAATTGCTCCCTGCGGTCGCACGAAACGCCGCCCGGCGAAACGTCGGGCGGCGTTGTTATTAACAAAAAGCAAAGGGAGCCGCTGCAGTAGCGTCTATAGAACCGCAAAACGGCGAGAGTCCGCAGGGGCTCGCCGTTTTGCTTTCATATTCCTTTTTGTTGAAGTTCTTTGCCAAGCTTTCAACGCCGCGCCCGCGCGTGGGATGCGGGAGCGCCCGAAAGACAGCGAAAAAATCCTCGTTTCTCTTGCGTGCGGGCGGGGGAACTGCCCGTTACGAGCGCGGGATCAATCCGTCAGGCGGGCGAGGTCGGCGAGCCGCGGCTCGATATCTGCGACGAGGGCGAACTGGTTGCGGGCGCGGTCGAGATTGTGCGCGGGGTATGCGGTCCTGAAATAGACGTCGCCCGAAAGATAATCGGTCAAAAAGCGGATCCCGCATTCCAAAGTGATCAGCCGGATCGAACAGGGGAGCAGCTCGCGTTCGCGCGGTGTGAGAGAGCCGCCGAGCGTTTCGAGAAAACCGCGGGTGAACGCGGCGATATTGTCAAGCCGGAAGAACACCTTGGAGAGGTCTGCCTCCTCCTCGGACGCGGAGGCGGCGCCGAAGCGGAGCGCGTCGCCGTAGTCGTAGAGCAGAGAGCCGGGCATCACGGTATCCAGATCGATCAGCGCGATACACTCGCCGGTCTCCCGGTCGAAGAGGAAATTGTTGAGTTTGGTATCGTTGTGGGTCACGCGGAGCGGGATCTCCCCCGACGCGAGCCCGTCGACGATCACGCCGCAGCCCTCTTCGCGGGCGAGGGCGAAGTCGATCTCCCGTCTGACCGAAGCGGCTCTCCCGCAGGGGTCGGACGCGATCGCGGCTTTCAGCTGTTCGAAGCGCGCGCGGGTGTCGTGGAAGCGCGGGATCACCTCGTGGAGCGCGTCCGCCGGGAATCCCCCGAGCCGGCGCAGGAAAACGCCGAAGGTCTTCGCCGCCCGGCAGAGCGCGTCGGGATCGGCGGTCTCGCGGGACTCGGCGCCCGGGATCAGCCCGGTCAGGCGGTAGTATTCGCCGTCGAAGAGAACGTAGGGAAGCCCCGTCTCGCGGGCGGGGATCAGGGTCAGGGTCTCGCGGTCGGGGTCGCCGCCGTCAAGGGCGATCTTTTCTTTCAGATACGCCGTCACGCGCGCGACGTTTTCGGCAACGCGGTCGGGGCGGGGAAAGACCGCGCGGTTGATCCGTTGCAGGACCGTCGGCGGATCGGTCCTGACGAGATAGGTGCCGTTGACGTGTCCGCGCCCGAACGGAGCGATCGGGGGGCGGTCGGTAAAATCGACGGCGAAACGGGACAAAACCGCACCTAAGACGGCGGGATCATCCACGGTATTTCCCCTCCGCGATCATCCCCGCGATCGCCTGCCGCAGCGACGCGGCGTCCTCCCGGTAGGTGACGCCGTACCATTTCTCGGGCGTATCGAGGACCTTCACCGAGAGCGAGCCGTCGCGGATCGCTTCGTCGACGCAGCCGGGGAGGTAGAGCTCGTCTTTCAAGGGGTCTTTCATCGTCGGGAGGAACGCCCGGAGATCACGGTCGAGCCGCAGGGTAAAATCGGAGCGGAAGCCCCACATATTCATCGAAACGACCGCGTCGAGCGGCACGCCGCTGTTACGATCCAGTCCGAAGCGCTCCTCGATCCCGGCGAGCAGCCCGTTTTTCACCGTGCAGACCCCGCGGTTGACCGTCCCGGTCTCCGAGAGCGTGTTGCCCAGCCGGTAGCCCACCATGCACGCCGAAAGCGCGGGGTCGGTCAGGGCGCCGTAGAGGACGCGGTAGGAGCCGCCGCCGTAAAAGTCGTCCGAGTTGACCACGGCGAAGGGACCGTCGAGGTGTTCGCGGGCGCACCAGACGGCGTGGGCGGTGCCGAGGGGACGGGTGCGCTCCGGCGTGACCGAAAAACCGTCCGGGAGGATATCGTTCTCCTGCAGGGCGTAGCGCACGTCGAGCAGCTTTTCGATCCTCCGCCCGACCGTTTCCCGGAAATCGGAGAGCATCGAGCGGCGCAGAACGATCACGGCGCGGGAAAAGCCCGCCGCCGCCGCGTCGTACACCGAATAGTCGAGAATGGTCTCTCCGTTCGGACCGAAGGGCTCGATCTGTTTCAGCCCGCCGAAGCGGCTGCCCATTCCCGCCGCCATCACCAGAAGCGCGACCGTTTTTTTCGTCATACCGTTTTCCTCTTTTCCGCCCGTCCGAGGGCGCGTCTTGTGGACAGTATAGCGCATTTTTTTCGTCTTGTCAACCGACGGGGCGGGGCGGACTGCCGGGCGGGGCGCGTTTCCTCTCTTGGGCGAGGTTTCCTTTCTTGCAAAAAACGGCGCGAAAGGATATCCCCGTTTTGTGAGATACGACGGGATTTATATTGACAGAAAGGGTTTTATAATATATAATGAATAACAGAACCGCCCTTGCGGGGGCGCGGGGGCTTTACAATGCTTCCACGAAAAGAAATCACCCGCGGACGGCGCCCGAAGCCGCTTTTTCAAACGAACGGTTGAAAAGAGCGGCGTGTCGTTCTCTCGTTTGACCAATCAAGTAAAAACCACTTTCAGAAAGGACGCAAACGCATGAAGAGAGTAATCGCATTTCTGCTTCTTCTCGTGATGACGGCGCTGGTTTTCGTCTCGTGCGGGAAGACCAAGGACGCCGACGCGACCACGGCGAAGGCGACCGCCGCCGCGACCACGGCGGGCGGAACCTCTGCGGGCGGAACCACCGCGGGAGCAACGACCGTCGCCGCAACCACGACGGTCCCCGAGACCACCGTTGATCCGTTCATCGCGGTCGGCGAGGAGGTCAAGGCGCTCTCCGCCGCGAACCGGAACATCAAGATCCAGCTGAGCGCCTTCGGCAACGCCGAAAAGGTCTCCAAGAACGACAAGTACGTCGCGGGACCCGACGCCGTCCAGGTGGGCGTGACCCCCGAGATCCAGATCATGGTCTACGACCGCAACCGGGCGGCGTGCGAACTGCTCGGCACGACGGTCGACTACGTCTACTGGAGCGACCTCGGATGGGACGCGCAGTGGGAACGGATCGAGACCCTGGTCAAGGGGAACGATCCCGGGTCTCCCGACGTTTTCGTCGATATGATCTTCGACCTCGGCGTCGCCACGACGAAGGGGCTCTTCAAAGACCTCTATTCGCTTCCCGGCTCCTACTTCGATTTTGACGCCGCCGGCTGGATGGGCGAGTGGATGGATAGTATGTCGCTGACCGGCGACCGCGCCTATATCATGGCGGGCGACTACTTCCTCGACGTCATGCGCGCGATGGGCGTTCTGCCTTTCAATATGACCATGATGGACGAGAACGCCGAGGCGCTGGCTCCGGTGATCCTCGAAGAGGGCGAAACGCTTGTCGCCGGCGAGGAGCTCTCCGCCCGTTTCTTCGACTTTGTCGAGCAGAAAAACTGGACCTGGGATACGCTCACCAAGCTCTCGGCGGCGATCTGGAAGGACGAGGACGGAGACGTGCAGGACTCGATCGGCGACCGGCTCGGCTTCCTCGGCTCCGGACGGACGAATATGTCGAGCTCGCTCTATCTCTACTCCAGCAGCACCGATCTGTTTGACGTCGTCGAAGAAATCGAGGATCCGACGAGCGAATACAACGGCAAACGCTGGATCTACTATCCCGACGATCCCGGCGTGCTGGGCGACATCTTCGACGCGATCTACGCGCTGTTCGACGGCAAGGGAACGATGGCTCCCAACTTTGAGAACGAAGACGCGACCCCCGAAAAGCCCGGTCTTGCCTACCACTGGATCAAGTTCGGGCAGGGCGAAACGCTGTTCGCCGGCTGCTGCGTGCTCGGCGCTCTGGAGGACGACGCGTTCCAGCAGATGACCGACCTCTATTCGGTGGTCCCGATCCCGAAACTCAGCACGGAGGGAGAATACAACACCGTTATCCACAACGTCGGCGACGCCGGCGCGATCAACGTCAACGCGAACCCCGACAAGGCGAAGGCGATCTCGGCGTTTCTGCAGTACTGCACCGAGAAGTCGGGCGATATCCGCGAAGAATTCCTGCAGATCGTGACCAAGTACCGCACCACGGTCTACAACCAGGGGACCGACCGGATGTTCGACATCATCTACTCCCGCGTCGTCGACGGGCGCGACAAGTCGATCGAGGATATGATGAGAAAAGGGAACGGAACCAAGAATTATCGCTGGCACGTTCTGATCATGCAGGACAACGAGTACACCCACGATTCCTCGTTCCTTGCTTCGGAGTACGCCTCCGCGAAAACCGCCAAGCAGGCGTACCTGGACGATCTTCTCGCCCTCTGGTACACGCTTCCGAAGGTCGAGGCAGCCGCCGAATAACCGGCAACCATCGGGTATCCCCCTCGTCGCACGGAGGGGATACCCGTTTTTTATCATTTTCCGGAAAGGGAACAGAACATGAAACGATTCATCGCGCTTTTGCTGACGCTTCTCTTTTTCGCGTTCGCGCTGGTCTCCTGCGGCGGAAAAACGCCGGCTGCGTCGACCGATACGGCGACGCCGGAGCAAACCGATCCGACCGCAGCCCAAACGACCGCCGACGCGACCGGGGAGGAGACCGTCGAGACCACCGCGGACAAGTGGGAAGAGATCGCGCAGAAGATCACGATGCTCGCGGAAAAAGAACGGTCGCTCAAGATCGAATGCAGCGAGTTCGTGACGGCGGAAAAGGCGTCGAAAAACGATATTTATCTGAAGGGGCCGGACGCCGTCGAGGACGGGGTGACGCCCGCGATCCAGGCGATGGTCTACGAGCGCAACCGCGACGCAGACGAGCTCTTCCAAACGACGGTCGAGTTCGTCTTCTGGAACTACGATTGGGGTCAGCAGGCGGGGCATATCGATACGGTCGTGAAGGGGAACGCCTCGGACGCGCCGGATCTCTTCGTCAATATGCTCTACGACCTGAATCTGGAGTTGCTGAACGGGTCGTTCAAGGATATTTGGTCGATCCCGAACTCGTTCTTTGATTTTGATTCCCGGGGCTGGCTGACGGCGTGGATGGAAAACCTGTCGTTTTCGGGCGACCGCGCCTATATCCTCGGGAGCGACTACTTTATCGACGCGTTCCGGTCGATGGCGGTTCTGCCCTTCAATCTTACCTTGATGGACGAGAACGCGGAGGCGCTCGCTCCGGCGATCCTCGAAGAGGGGGAGACGCTCGGCGCGGGCGAGGAGCTCTCCACCTACTTCTTCGATCTGGTCGATATGGGCAAATGGACCTGGGACGTCCTCGGCAAACTGTGCGAGGCGATCTGGGTCGATACCGACGGGAATCAGCAGGACTCGATCGGCGACCGGCTCGGGATCATCGCCGACGAGTACGGCGGGATCAATTCGGGCAGTTTCATCTATTCGTGCGGCGAGGAGCTGACCGAGGTTTACCGGATTGAGGACGAATCGAGCCCCGACTACAACAAACAGAAGATCAAATACGCCGATACCTCCGCGGGGCTCGAACGGATCTTCGACGAGGTGAAAGCCGTGTTCGACGGTCCGGGTTCGCTCTCGACCTACGCCAAGTTCGCCGGCGACACCCCCGACGAGCCCGGCGTCGCGTATCACCATATCAAGTTCGCGGAGAGAGGGCTTCTGTTCGCGGGGGTCTGTCTGCTCGGCGGGCTGGAGGACGAGGCGTTCCAGAACATGGAGGACGTCTACTCGGTGGTCCCGTGTCCGAATACCGACAAGACCAAATCGTACAACTCAATCATCCTCAACGTAGCGGACGTCGGCGCGATCAACGTCCACCTCAATCCCCGCAAGCTGAAGACCGTCACGGCGTATCTGCAGTTCTGCACCGAGCGCTCGACCGAGATCCGCGAGGAGTTCCTCGAGATCGTGACCAAATCCACGACCACGACCTATAACCCGGGGACCGACCGGATGCTCGATCTGATCTACGCGAGAATCCTCTACGGGCGGGACAAGACCGTGGACGACCTGGTCGGCGGGCAGCGCTGGCACAGTCTGATGAAGGAACAGCACTTCGCCGTCGGCTCCGATTACATCACGACCCAGTACGCGTCGATGGTATCGGGACGGCAGACCAAACTGAACGGACACCTGAACACGTGGTACACGCTCCCGAAGGTCGAGCCCGAAGCGAACTGACCCGGGCAAAAAGACCGCTCTCGTTATCCTATGACCGTACCGCCGGGCAGGCGGGGAAGGGGTTGCAGATGAAGATCACGTTTCTCGGCACGAGCCACGGGATCACCGAAAAGAACGCGTTTTGCTCGTCGGCTCTGGTGACGGTCGGCGCGGCGCGGTATCTTGTGGACGTCGGGGCGCCGGTCGA
>JAGCYR010000026.1 GCA_017960705.1 Clostridia bacterium
CCCCGGCGCGGGCGGGACCGAGGAGCAGGGCTGGGCGATGATGCTCTACCGGATGTATATACGCTGGGGCGAACGCCACGGCTATACCGTAAAGATGATCGACTGGCTCGACGGCGACGCCGCCGGGATCAAGAGCGCGACCATCACGATCGAGGGCGAATTCGCCTACGGATTTCTGAAGAGCGAGAACGGGGTGCACCGGCTGGTGCGTATTTCTCCCTTCGACGCCTCCGGGCGGAGACAGACCTCGTTCGCCTCGGTCGAGGTGATGCCCGAATTCAACGACGACGACGATCAGATCGTCCTTCGCGACGAGGACCTTGAGATCACGGCGCACCGCTCGAGCGGCGCGGGCGGTCAGCACATCAACAAGACCGACTCCGCCATCCGGATCGTGCATATCCCGACCGGGATCGTGGTCGGATGTCAGACCGAGCGCAGCCAGCTCCAGAACAAGGAGACCGCGCTCCGGATGCTGAAATCCAAGCTGCTCGAGATCAAGATGCGCGAAAAGCTCGCCAGAGTCGAGGATATCCAGGGGAACAAGGCGAACATCGAGTGGGGCTCGCAGATCCGCAGCTACGTGTTTATGCCCTACACGCTCGCCAAGGATACCCGCACCGGGTACGAGGTCGGCGACATCAACGCCGTGATGGACGGCGAGATCGACGGCTTCATCGACGCCTATCTGAAACAGAACGCGGACGGCTCCGTCTGACGGACGCCGGATCATAAAGAACTGAAAGGAAGGAAACCAAAATGAAGATGACGAAAGACAAAATGAAAGGACTGCTCGCGATCGCGCTCTTCGTGCAGGCGATCTGCATGTTCGTCGTATCGCTGACGCAGTTCAGACGCCGCAAGGGTCTCGCCTTCTCGTTGCTCGGCGTGGGCGCCGTCTGCGGAGTTCTCGCGGCGGTGTTCGGAAAGTTCGAGTACACCGATACCGACGAGGACGACGAGGGCGAAGACGAAGCGGCGCTTGCCGAAGGCGAAGAGGACGACGACCTCGAGATCGACCAGGATATGCTCCGCGCCGACCTCGCGCACGGCACCGACGACGACGAGGACTGACCCCGCTGTAAAAACCGTATAAGGAAGGACAAAACGTATGCAGGAACTGAAGCCGAGACGCGAGATGGATCAAGCGTTTCAATGGGACCTGACGCAGTTGTTCAAGACCCCCGACGCGTGGCGGGAGGCGTACGCCGAGGACGAAAAGCTGATCGACGCCCTGCCCCGGCTCGCCGGCACGCTCGGCGAGTCCGCCGCCGCTCTTGAAAGCGCGCTTGCCGAGATCGACCGCGCCGCCGAGATCTGCGAGAGAGTCGCGATCTACGCCTTTCTCTGCAAGGCGGGCGACAACGGCGACCCCGACGCGCAGGATATGGACGACCGGGCGACGAGACTCTACGTGAAGCTGGGATCCGCCGTCGCGTTCGTCGACCCCGAGATCCTTTCGATCGACGAGAAAAAGCTGCTTGATTTCCTTGCCGATCCGATCCTCGCCCCGCACCGTCACTACGTGGAGAACGTCAACCGGCAGAGAGCGCATACCCTCGACGAGAAGGGCGAATTGATGCTGGCGTCTCTCGGTGAGTTCGCCGCCGTTCCCGGCACCGCGTTCGATATGCTGACCAACGTGGATATGGAATATCCGACGGTCAAAGGAGAGGACGGCAAAGAGGTGCGGCTGTCGAACGGGAACTTCTCGGTCTTCCGCGAGAGCCGCGACCGGCGGGTCCGCGAGGACGCGTTCAAGGGCTACTTCGGCACCTATCACAAGTTCATCAACACGACCGCCGCGCTCTACGCGGGGGCGGTCAAGGCGGCGTCGTTCTATTCGTCGTGCCGTCACCACGAAGGAAACTGCGAGGCGGCGCTGTTCGACAACAACGTGCCGGTCTCGGTCTACGACTCTCTGATCGAGGCGGTCCACGACGGGCTGCCCGCGATGCAGGATTATATCAACCTCCGCCGCAAGGTGCTGGGGCTGGACGAGATCGACGTCTTCGACCTCTACGTTCCGATGGTGGAGGACGTGGATTTCAAGATGCCCTACGAGACGGCGAAGACCCTCGTCCGCGAGGCGCTCGCACCGCTCGGAGAGGACTACTGCAAGGTTCTCGACCGCGCGTTCTCGGAGAGATGGATCGACGTCTACGAGAACAAGGGTAAGGAGTCCGGGGCGTTTTCGACGGGGGTTTTCGGCGTTCACCCCTACGTGATGCTGAATTACACCGACACGCTCGACGACGCGTTCACCCTCGCCCACGAGCTGGGACACGCGATGCACTCCTACTATTCCGACGCGACCCAGGACTACGCCAACCACGACTACCGGATCATGGTGGCGGAGGTCGCCTCGACGGTGAACGAGGTGCTTCTGACCAAGCATCTTCTGAAAACCGAGACCGACCCGAAACGGCGCGCCTATATTCTGAACCACTTCCTTGAAGGGTTCCGCACCACCGTCTTCCGTCAGACCCTGTTCGCCGAGTTCGAGCGCAAGGCGCACAAGCTCTACCGCGAAGGGACCCCCCTGACGGCGAAGACACTCTCGGGGATCTATCTCGATCTGGAGTCGCAGTATTACAGCGCGGCGAAGATGCAGGATCTGATCGCCGACGAGTGGTCGTATATCCCGCACTTCTACCGCCCGTTCTACGTCTATCAGTACGCGACCGGGTTCTCGAGCGCCGTGGCGATCGCCGACAAGATCCTTTCGACCGGGGACGCCTCCGATTACCGCCGTTTCCTCACCCTCGGCGGCAGCGACTATCCGCTCGAGGAGCTGAAGGTCGCGGGGATCGACCTCACCTCGCCCGAAACCGTCAAGAACGCCCTCAAAGTCTTCCGCGACACGGTGGGGGAACTGGCGGAGGCGCTCGGAAAGTAACGGACGGGACAGACCGCGTCACAATTCATTTTGAAAGCGTCCGCGCGGGCGCTTTCGCTCTTTTCCGCGGCGCCGTTTTGAAGGTCGGTTCCGGTCGAAAGCGCGTCGGCTCCCCGCGTCGGGAAAGAGCAATCCGAAGCAAAAAATAAAGCAATCGCGTATCTTGCATCCGTTATAACAAAGTGTTATAATGATAATCTAATAACAATACGATCAAGGCGGCGCGCGCCGCCCGGTAAGGAGAAAAAACCGTGAAGAAACCGTTTTCGTTCGCCGTTCTGTTCCTCTTTGTTCTGACTTTGGCGATCCTGCTGCCCCTCTCCGTTTCGGCGGACGAGGGTGAGATCGAGGACTTCAGGTATCAAACGCTCTCGGGCGCCGACGTGCTCGACGACAGGACCGATCTGCGCTTCGTGTTCACGGTCGGGTCGCTCGACTATACCGAGGTCGGGGTGATCTGCTCGAAAACCGTCGAAACGCCGACCTACGAAGCCGCGGGCTGCCTGACCTACAAGACGAACGTCGTCCATTCCGCGATCACAGCCGACGGAAACACGGTAAACGCGCCCGACGGACGGTACTACGCCGCGGTCAAACTGACCGGGATCCCGCACACCTATTTCGACGGTCCGCTCTACCTTCGCGCTTTCGTCCGGGACGGCGAGGGCGTCCGCTATTCCTACGCGGCGAAGCTCACGGTCTGTTCGGTGCTCGGACACGAACATTCCCTGCCCTGGGACGCTGAGGGCAGCGCCACGATGCTGACCGCGGGGACGATCTCCGGGTACTGCGCGGGATGCGACCTAGACGTGACGAAAACCGGGGTGAAGCGCGAGCCCATCGTCTACGATTCCTCGGTCGGCGCGGGACCGTTTGCAAACGGCACAGCGTACCTGATCTCGAAGGATCTCTCGGAGATCCGCGGCGAAGACCACTTCTACCCGACGCAGGAACACCCGAACGGACAAGACCTCTATTTCGAGTATTCCTTCCTCTGGAACGAGTCGCTCGAGAATTGGGATTGGTCGAACGCGCTGGCGGAGATCAAGGTCGCGTCGATCAAAAACACGGCGGGCAAGCACTGCGAGTTTTACTATCTCTACACCCGCGACAACAACGACCCGTTCAAGACCTCAAGCGACTGTCCGTACGAGGGGCATTTCGATTTTTCGACCTCCTCTCCCAGTAACAAATCCTGCGTCACGTACGGTCCCGACGCCGGATACGCCAGTCCGCTGATCCGGAGCGCCTCGCCCTACATCTACGACGAATCGTGGTTTGATACGAACGGCTGGCACCGGATCGGCGTCCGCGTGCATCAGGAGGCGGAGAACGAGGGCGGATCGGTCGCGTATTCCGGCTTCTCGGAACTCTACGTCGACGGCGTTTTGGCCTGGCGGATCAACAGCGACGTTTCCAAACTTGCAAGCAACGGTCTTCTGCTCTTCGCGGCGGAAGTGATCGACGACGAGCTGGTCTATACCGACAACGACGACGCGAAGATGCAGATGACGATCGAATCGATCACAAGATCGACCGATCCCGTGTACGTCGCGGTCGGGGATATCGCGTGGACCTGCGGCGACGGCTTCAAACTCGACGTGGAAAGAGAGCCATTCCCCGCCGCGGCGACGCTGGATCTTGCCGAAAGCGTGACGGTCTCGGCGCCCTTCTACTACCGCCCGAGAACGACGCCCCCCGAAAACTCCTTCACCATCGCGACCTGGAACATCGGGCATTTCTCGAACGGGAAGAACAAGGACACGGCGATCAGCGACGGCAGTTACGCCGCGTCGTCGTACAAGTACAAGACCTATATCAACGACGTGCTCGGGGCGGATATCATCTGCCTGAACGAGTACAGCGCAAAGTTCACGCCGTCCAACAATGCGGCAAACCTGTTCGACGCGTATACCGAGGTCGCGTTTGAGGGCGTGCAGCGCCGTTACAGCTGCAACGCGCTCTTCTCGAAACTGCCGCTCTCGAACGTGGCAGTCCACGAATTCGCCTGCAACGTGGGGGTCGATATCCAATACACCAACGCCGTCGAGGCGACCGACTACTACTACATCACGGGCGAGCTTGAGATCGGCGGGGAGACCGTCACGGTCGTCGCCGCGCATCTGGCGTACGACGATGATCTGTACGGCGTTCCCCCGTACGTCGACACGGTCTGCCAAAACCAGATGCTCGAACTGATCGACGCGTTCGAAAACGTTGACCGCGTGCTGATCCTCGGGGATTTCAACGCCTATGAGTATTCCTATTTCGATCTGTTCGCCGACGCGGGCTACACACTCGGCAACCGGAACGAGATCCCGACCTGCACGGGCTCCGCGACCAATGACCTCGAGTGGTCGGTCGACAATATGGTCGCGAAGGGGCTTGAGATCCGCGATTTCCGGGGCGAGCCCACCACCCTCTCGGATCATATCGCCGTCATCGCCACCGTCACCCTCGCGGATTGAGCCGCTTCCCCTAACCGAATACCCGAAACCTCCGCTTCGGCGGAGGTTTTATTTTTTTGTTTGCATCGTTTGACAGAGTTCCCCATTTAGCGGGTGCTACAATAGAAACGGAAAGAAACGATCCGCCGCGAGCGGATGAAAGGAGAACGGTATGGAACAAACGGAAAACAGAACGGCGGGATTCCCGTCGGCGGCGGGGGTGTCGTTTACGCGGGACGGGACGACCCTCTTCGCCCGTATCACGGGGGAGATCGACCATCACGCGGCGCGGCGGCTCCGCGAGGCGATCGATATGGAGGTCTTTCGCGCGCTGCCGTCGGTATTGACGATCGACCTGACGGGGGTCGGGTTTATGGACTCGGCGGGTCTCGGGCTGATCCTCGGACGTCTCAATCTGATGACCGGAAGGCACGGGGTTTTGCGTCTTTTGGGGCTCCGTCCCCCGGTCGCGCGTATCCTGTCGCTCGCAGGCGTCGAACGGCTCCCGGGTCTGATCCTGCCCGGCCGGGACGCGGCGCTCCCCGTCGGAAGCGGTTCCGGCGCCCATTGAATCCACCGAAGAAAGGAACGAAAGATGAGAACCAAACAAACGATACTGAACCGCCTCGACTGCGTTTTCCCCGCGAAGAGCGTGAACGAAGGCGCCGCCCGCGCGACGGTCGGCGCGTTCCTGCTTCAGATGGATCCGACGCTCGAGGATCTGTCCGACCTGAAGTGCGCGACGTCGGAAGCCGTGACCAACGCAGTCGTTCACGGATACAGACGGGACGGGGACGAAAAAGAGGAGGGCGAGGTCTATCTGTCCCTTGCGATCCTCCCCGACCGGGTCGTGCGCGTGACGGTCAAGGACAAGGGATGCGGGATCGAGGACGTCGCGCGGGCGCGCACCCCGCTCTTTACCACCGATCCGGCGGGCGAGCGGAGCGGCATGGGCTTTTCGGTGATGGAGGCGTTTTCCGACCGGCTGACGGTGAAGAGCCGTCCCGGGAAAGGAACGAAGGTTACATTTTATAAAAAGATGAAGTGAGCCGATGGACGCCGACAGGAAGTACGACGACAATCCGCGGCTGCTGGCGGCGGCGCTGGCGGGCGATCCTCGGGCGGAGGAGTAGCTCGTCAAAGCCAACTCGGGGCTGGTCCGAAGCGAGGCTGCGCGGTTCTCCGACAGAGGTTACGACCGCGAGGAG
>JAGCYR010000027.1 GCA_017960705.1 Clostridia bacterium
CCGAAAGAGGAACCCGAAATGAACATGAACTTCAAACGCAAACTCCCGATCCCGATGGAGACCAAGGAGATGTACCCCGTCACGAAGAAAATGGAGGAGACCGTCGAGCGGCGGCTCACCGAACTGAAAGCCATTTTCTCCGGCGCAAGCGACAAGATGGCGCTGATCATCGGTCCCTGCTCCGCCGACAACGAGGACAGCGTGATCGACTATATCTCCCGTCTGATCCCGGTGCAGGAAAAGGTGAAAGACAAGATCCTGATCGTTCCGCGCATCTACACCAACAAACCCAGAACGACGGGCGACGGCTACAAGGGGCTGGTGCATCAGCCCAACCCGACCGGCGATCCCGACCTCTTCAAGGGCATCATCGCGACCCGCGAGCTGCATATGCGGGCGGTCAAGGAGACCGGCTTTGCCTGCGCCGACGAGATGCTTTACCCCGAGAACCACAAGTACCTCGACGACCTGCTCGGCTACGTGGCGGTCGGGGCGCGGAGCGTCGAGGATCAGCAGCACCGTCTGACCGCCAGCGCGATCGAGTGCCCCGTCGGGATGAAGAACCCGACCAGCGGCGACCTCTCGGTCATGATGAACGCCATCCTCGCCGCCCAGCATCAGCACGACTTCATCTACCGCGGCTGGGAGGGGCGCTCCGGCGGCAACCCCTACGCCCACGCGATCTTGCGCGGCTACGTCGACAACACCGGCGTCACCTACCCGAACTACCACTACGAGTCGCTCGTGCGGGTCGCGGAACTGTTCCAAAAATGGAAGGTGCAGAACCCCGCCGTCATCGTCGACTGCAACCACGCCAACAGCGGCAAGAATCCCTTCGAGCAGCCCCGGATCTTGAAAGAAGTCCTGCACTCCTGCCGCTACAACCCCGAACTCCGCAAGCTGATCAAGGGCTTCATGGTCGAAAGCTACATTGAGGACGGCAATCAGCCCCTCGACGGCGGCGTCTACGGAAAGAGCATCACCGACGCCTGCCTCGGCTGGGAAAAGAGCGAACGGCTCATCCTCGATATGGCGGACGCGCTCTGATAAAAATCGAAAATCGGCGCCCCGCCGTGCGGCGGGACGCCTCTTGCTTTTTCGGTCGAAGCGCGCTATAATGAAAGCGGACGGCGTATTATACATCCTTTCCCCGCTTCATTCGCATATATACAAATAATATGCAGAAATTATTAAAAATTCTTCTTAAAATATCTTGACAATTCAAATATTGGGTTGTATAATTATTCATATCTATTGCAGAGAGGACGCAAATGACGAAGGTTTTTATTGACGGGAGCGCCGGAACGACCGGGCTCCGGATCCGCGAACGGCTCGCCGAGCGGAGCGATATCGAGCTGCTGACGATCTCGGACGACTTGCGGAAAGACCCCGCGGCGCGGGCTGAAAAGTTCGCGGAGTCGGACGTCGCTTTCCTGTGCCTTCCCGACGACGCGGCGCGCGAGGCGGTAGGTCTTATCGGCGACGCGAAAACGATCGTGATCGACACCTCGACGGCGCACCGGGTCTCCCCCGATTGGACCTACGGCTTCGCGGAACTTGCGGGACAGCGCGAGAAGATCGCGAAATCAAAGCGGATCGCGAACCCGGGATGCCACGCCAGCGGTTTTATCGCGCTTGTCGCCCCGCTGGTCGCCGCGGGACTGCTCTCAAAGGACGCTTCCCTCTCCTGCTTCTCGCTCACCGGCTACTCGGGCGGCGGGAAGAAGATGATCGCGGAGTACGAGGATCCCGCGAACGCCGAGCGGCTCCAAGCCCCGCGGATCTACGGGCTTTCGCAGGTCCACAAGCACCTCCCCGAAATGCAGCTGATCCCGGGTCTTGCGCATCCTCCGGTCTTCGCCCCGATCGTCTCCTCGTTCTACGCGGGGATGGCGGTGACGGTGGAACTGCCTGCCAACCTTTTGAACGGCTCCGTCTCGGACGCGATCGAGCTCTATAAAACGGTCTACCGCGGACCGATCGTCAAGTACGCCGGCGCCGCCGACCCCGACGGGCTGCTCTCGGCGGGGGTGTTCGCCGGGCGGGACGATATGGAGATCTCGGTGTTCGGCAACGAAGAACGGATCCTTTTGATCTCGCGCTTCGACAATCTCGGCAAGGGCGCGTCGGGCGCGGCGATCCAGAATATGAATATCGCCCTCGGCTTGCCCGAGGAAACCGGGCTGGCGCTCGGATAAGAATCGAAAAGAGGAAAAAGAAAAGTGAAAGTCATCACCGGCGGCGTCTGCGCCGCAAAAGGATTCAAGGCGAACGGGGTACACTGCGGGATCCGCAAGAACCGCACCAAGCGCGACCTCTCGCTGATCTTGAGCGAGGTCCCCGCGTCGGCGGCGGCGGTCTACACGACCAATCTGGTCAAGGGCGCGCCGCTGATCGTCACGCAGGAACATATCAAGAACGGCGTCGCCCGCGCGATCGTCTGCAACAGCGGGAACGCCAACACCTGCAACGCGAACGGGATCGAGGTAGCCGAAAAAACCTGCGCCGCCGCGGCGAAGGTGCTGGGGATCTCGGCGGACGATATCGTGGTCGCCTCGACCGGCGTGATCGGTCAGCCGCTCGACGTCACCCCGATCGTGAACGGGCTTCCCGAACTTGCCGCCGGACTCTCGGATAATGGCAGCGGCTACGCGGCGGAGGGCATTATGACCACCGACACCGTCTTAAAAGAGGTCGCGGTCGAGTTCACCCTTTCCGGCAAGACCTGTCGGATCGGCGGGATCGCGAAGGGCAGCGGGATGATCCATCCCAACCTCGCGACCATGCTGGTCTTCATCACCACCGACGCGAAGATCTCGCCCGCGATGCTGAAGAAGGCGCTTTCCTCCGATATTACCGACACCTTCAATATGGTGAGCATCGACGGCGACACCTCGACAAACGACATGGTGACGGTGCTGGCGAACGGGATGGCGGACAACCCCGAGATCACGGAGGAGGGCGAAGATTTCGCGACCTTTATGCAGGCGCTCAACTCGGTGACGGTCTCGCTCTGCCGCCTGATCGCGGGCGACGGAGAGGGCGCGACCCGGCTGCTCGAATGCAGGGTCACCGGCGCGGACAGCAAACAAACCGCCCGCACGGTCGCGAAGAGCGTGATCTGCTCGAGTCTTCTCAAAGCCGCGATGTTCGGCGCCGACGCCAACTGGGGACGCGTCCTCTGCGCGATCGGCTACAGCGGAGCGAAGCTCGACGTGAACAAGATCGACGTCGCTTTCGCGAGCGCCGCGGGGACCGTCCCGGTCTGCAAAAACGGCTGCGGCGTGGACTTCTCCGAGGAGATCGCGAAGAAGATCCTCTCCGAGAAGGAGATCGATATCCTCGTGTGCCTCAACGCCGGCTCCGAATCGTCCTGCGCCTGGGGCTGCGACCTCACCTACGACTACGTGAAGATCAACGGCGACTACCGCACCTGATCTGAAAGGAAAGAAAGATGCTGAACGCGATCACCAATCACGAACGCGCCGAGGTACTGGTGCAGGCGCTCCCCAACATCAAACGCTATAACGGGAAGACCATCGTCGTCAAGTACGGCGGCAACGCCATGATCGACGACAGTTTGAAAGCGCAGGTGATGGAGGACGTCGTGCTGCTCGCCCTGATCGGGGTGAAGGTCGTGCTGGTCCACGGCGGCGGTCCCGAGATCAACGGGCTGATGGAGAAACTCGGCAAGAAGCCCGAGTTCGTCGACGGTCTCCGCGTCACCGACGCCGAGACCATGGACATCGTGCAGATGGTCCTCGCCGGAAAAGTGAATAAAACGCTGGTCAACCTGCTCGAAAACAAGGGCGGGCGCGCCGTCGGGCTCTCGGGTATGGACGGGCGGCTGATCGAGGCGGTGCAGAAGGATCCGCGGCTCGGATTCGTCGGAGAGGTCGTGAAGATCCATCCCGCCCCCATCACCGACCTGCTTGAAAAGGGCTATATCCCGGTGGTCTCGACCATCGGCTGCGACCGCTCGGGCAACGCCTACAATATCAACGGCGACACCGCCGCCGCGTATATCGCCGGTGCGCTCGGCGCCGAACGTATGCTGCTGATGACCGATATCGCGGGCATCCTCCGCGACAAGAACGATCCCGCTTCCCTGATCCCCGAGATCTCGGTGGACGAGGCGGCGCACCTCCGCGAGGAGGGGGTCATTTCGGGCGGTATGATCCCGAAAGTGGATTGCTGCGTCAAGGCGATCAACGCCGGGGTCAAGCGCGTGGTCATCATGGACGGCAGGATCCCGCACTCGATCCTGATGGAACTGCTGACCGACGAGGGCGCCGGTACGATGGTAAAACCGAACGGGGACTGAAGATGACGATATTTGAAAAGGACAAAACCTACGTCGCGGGGACCTACAACCGTTTCCCGGTCGCGATCGTTTCGGGCAAGGGCTCGATCCTTGTCGGCGAGGACGGGCGCGAGTATATCGACCTGACCTCCGGGATCGGGGTGACGGCGTTCGGGATCGCGGACGAAAAATGGCAAGCCGCCGTGATCGAAC
>JAGCYR010000028.1 GCA_017960705.1 Clostridia bacterium
TCTGTCTTGACCGTCATTGTCGAGATCATACCGATGAACACTCCGAGCGACATCGCGGCGGTGTCCACCGCGTCGAATACGCCCTCTTTGTCCTCCTGCATATCCTTGTTGTACGCGAGCGGCAGACCCTTCATAATGGTCAAAAGAGCGAAGAGGTCGCCGTACGCCCGCCCGGTCTTGCCGCGGATCAGTTCCGCCATATCGGGATTCTTCTTCTGCGGCATGATGCTGGAGCCGGTGCTATACGCGTCGTCGAGTTCGAGGAACTTGAACTCCCACGAGGAGAACAGAACGACCTCCTCCGAGAATCTTGAGAGGTGCATCATCGCGATCGCGCTTGCGGAGGCGAGTTCGATCGCGAAATCGCGGTCGGAAACGCCGTCCAGACTGTTGGCGGTCACTCCGTCCATACCGAGTTTTTTGGCGACCGCCCCCCGATCGGTCGGTTAGGTGGTCCCGGCAAGCGCGCAGGACCCGAGCGGGGAGACGTTCATCCGGGTCAGGGCGTCGATGAAACGCTCCATATCCCGCTGAAACATCATAGCGTAAGCCATGAGGTAATGCCCGTAGGTGACGGGCTGCGCCCGCTGCAGGTGGGTGTAGCCCGGCATCACGGTATCGGCGTGCTCTTCGGCAAGATCCGCGAGCGTCGAAAGCAGGGTCTTCAACTGTTCGAGGATCTCCATCCCGCGGGAGCGCAGATGCAGCCGCACGTCGAGCGCGACCTGATCGTTCCGGCTGCGCGCGGTATGCAGGCGCCGTCCGACATCCCCGAGCCGTTTGGTGAGCTCCGCCTCGACGAACATATGCACGTCCTCGCCGCCCGCGGAGAAGTCGAGCCTTCCCTCTTTCAGGTCGGCAAGGATCTCGCCCAGCCCGTCGATCAGGGAAGCCGCGTCCTCACGCGAGATGATCCCCTGCTGTCCGAGCATGGCGGCGTGCGCCATCGAGCCGCGGATGTCCGCCTCGTACATTTTGCAGTCCACGGAAAGCGACGAGTTGAAATCGTCTGCGGCGGCGTCGAGTTCGCCCGTGAAGCGTCCCGCCCACATTTTGTCTGCCATAGTATTCTCTCTTTCTTGCGGTTCCTTTTCAGTCGATCGGCAGTCCGGTCGTGTCGAAAGTGACCTTGCCCATCAAAAATTCCTGCGCCTTCTGCGCCGCGATCTCCGCGTAGATCTCCTCAAGCGAATGCTCCGCGAGGACGCTCTCCGGGGTGGCGTCTTCGCTCTGCTGCGATTTATTTGCCGCCTCGACCTCTTCGAGGACCCAATCCTTAATCTCGTCCTCCGAGATCGTGAAACCTTCGAGCCGGGCGATCATGTTCAGGATCAGCATCTGCTTCACGACCTTCGCGGAGGCGACGGTCTGGTAGGTCTCCCAGTCTGCGTCGAAGCGGAGACCGTAGTAGTCGCGGGCGGCGGAGTCCATCGAATCGTAGTAGACGATGCCGTACTGCATATAGTAATAGAAGTTCGCCTGCTGATAATAGCTCAGGACGGTATCGTTCATTACGGACTCGAGCCGCTTGATCTCCCCCTCGGGGAACTTGCCCGTGAAGCTGACCGTCGCAAGCAGTTTGTCCATCAGGCAGCTGAACTTGCGCGATTCGAGAGATGCGGCTTTGTTTTCACGCATCCAGTCCTTCAGGGCGAGCTTGAACTCGGACACGGGATCGTCGGTTTCCGGGGTGAAGTTGTTGATGTTGCGGGCGAATTCGGGGGTCAGTTCGGGGACGGTGTAGGTGCCGTCGAAGATCCCCTCGATCACGACGTCGAACTTCGCCGCTTTGCCGGCGAGGTCGGCGTTCTTGTAATCCGCGGGGAAGGTGACGTTGACGACCTTCGGACTCTCCCACGAGGTTTGGTTCGGGATCACGCCGATCAGCTGGGTCTCGAAGGTATCGATAAAGGAGTTCGATCCGATCTCCAGCCCGTAGGCGCGGTCGTCGTCGGCGTTGCTGCCGCCCTCGAACGCGACCCCGTCGATATAGCCCGTGTAGCGGATATAGACGGTGTCCCCGTTCTGAACCGCTTGGTCGGTATAGAGGTTCGGGGTGCGGTAGGACGGGAGCAGATGGTCGTTCAGATACTCGTCGACCTCCGTGTCGGTGACGTCGAGCGAAACGGTGAGCGACGCGTAGTCCTCCCGGCTGATCGAAAGGTACGCGGAGAGATCCGCGTGATAGTAGTCGAACGCGGCGTCCGCCGTGGATTCAAGATCGAAGTTCGCTTTCTTCTTTTTTCCGCACGCCGTGAAAACGGAGAGGGAAAGGGCGAGGAGCAGAACGAGGGCAACGATTCGTTTCATTTATGATATCTCCTTCTGACGGTTTTTAGTCTGCCGTGACGTTTTCGATCGGGAGTTCGCCGTAGTCGAACACGACGAACGAGAGCAGGATCTGGCGCGCCTTCTCCGCGGCGTACGCCGAATAGACCTCCTCGAGCGAGTAGTGATCGAGGACGGCGGCGGCGTCAACGCCGTTGTAGTCCGCCTGTTCCCGGACCCACTCTTTGGCGTCCTCCTCCGAGATCATGATCCCGGAGAGGCGCGCGACCGCGTTCAGGATCAAGTTGTCTTTGACCATCTCCTCCGCCTGTTCGTGCATAAACGTTCTCCAGTCGGCGTCAGCCCCCAGACCGAAGAACCAGCGGCCGGCGTCGTCAAGGTCCTCGAAATACGAGGAGCCGTAGTAGATCGCCGCCATGTAGTTGTAATATTCGTAGTAATAATCGATCGCGTCCAGCCAGCGCCCCTCGTAGAGATCCACTTCCCCCGCGGGGAGGGTCTCGCCGAAGGCGATAGAGTCGCGCAGGATCTTCAGCGTGCGGGTGATCTTGTGCGATTCGAGATCCGCGACCGTGCTTTCGCGCAGCTGCTTCAGAAGATCCGCGCGGAAGGCGGCGACGACGTCGGTCTCTTCGGTTTCAAACTGGAGCTTGTTCTTGATGAAGTCCTCGGTCAGTTCGGGGATCGTGTAGGTGCCGTCGAAGACCCCCGCGATCGCGACGTCGAAACGGGTCTCTTTGCCCGCGAGGTCGGTGTTGCGGTAGTCGGCGGGGAAGCTGACGGTGATGGTGTAGAGGTTGTCTTTCGAGGTATCCTGCGGGATCACGCCGATCAGCTGCTCTTCAAACGTGCCGACGAAACTGCCGGACCCGATCACCAGTTCGTAGGGATCCTCGTCCGCCATATTGCTCCCGCCGGAGAAGGCGTAGTTATCGACGTACCCGGTGTACCGGATCTTGACCACGTCGCCGTTTTGGACCGCCCGGTCGGTCACCGTGTCGTCGCCGTCGACGATCCCGACGATCACCACTTTGAAGCGGGCTTCTTTCTCCGCGAGGCGCTCGTCCTCGTAGTCGGCGGGGAAGGTGACGGCGACCGAGAGAGGATTCTCGTCCGAGGTCTCCGCGGGGACGCTTCCGACGAGCGCGGCGTCAAGACCCGGGAAGGGCAGATCGCTCTCGCCGATCTTCAGCGCGTGGGGCTCGTCGTCGTCCCGGTTGTTCCCGCCGTCGAAGGGGAAGTCGTCGGTGTAGCCGGTGTACCAGAGGTAGATCTTGTCCCCGTCCTTCACGGCTTCGTCGGTCGTCATATTCGGGGTGCGGTAGGACGGCAGAAGATATTCGTTCAGATAGTCGTTCACGTCGTCTTCGGTCAGATCGAGCGCGACCCGGACGCCGTCGTAGTCCGCCTCGGTGATGGTCAGGTAGCCCGACAGATCGGCGCGGTAGTAGTCGAAGGTCGGATCCGCCGTCGAGACCAGATCGAAGTCCTCGAGGGCGTCGGCGACGGTCGTTTCGGCGGTGGTCTCGCCGGTCTTATTCTTGTCTTTGCCGCAGGAGACAAAGAGGGAGATCAGAACACAAAGAAGCAGGGCGGCGGCAAGAAGACGTTTCCATACGGTCATTTTTTCGGTCCTTTTCGTTTGGATTCCCCTCGCGGGAGCGCCCGCCGGGGTGGAGTGACAAAGAATAAAGATAGTATAAGTATAGATGACCCCGCGTGAAAAGTCAAGCGAAAAGTTGTGAACAATCATAACGGGCGGGATTTTCCGTCGAACGGTGACGGAAGCTTCCCGCCCCTTTTTTTGAAAAAAACTTGCAATCAAAACCGACCTTTGCTATAATGTTGTAGAGAACCGTGCGTAAGCACGGCGGGAAACCGGAAGAAGGAATACCATGTCACAGCTTGCAAACGTCCCCGAAGGGGAGGCATTTTCGTATATCGCACGCAACGTGAAAACGCTGCTCGAAACCCTTGCCGAAACCGCGAAGGAGGCTAAAGTCCCTGCGCCCCGCCTGATCCCCGTGACCAAGAGCGCCTCTCCCGACGAGTTCCTCGCTCTTATGCGGGCGTATCCCGACACGGCGGCGGAGAACCGGGTGCAGGCGTGGAAGGAGCGGTGCGAACTGCTCGAAGCCGCGGATCTTCCCGCTCCCGAATGGCATCTGATCGGCTCCCTGCAGCTGAACAAGGTCAAGTACGTGGTCGGCAAAGTCGCCCTGATCCAGTCGGCGGACAGCGAGAAACTGATCAAAGAGATCGGACGGATCGCCGAGGCGCGGGGCGTGCGGCAGGATATCCTGATCGAGATCAACAGCGGGCGCGAGCCCGACAAGGGAGGAGCGTTGCCCGAAAACGCCGAGGCGCTGGTTGAATTTGCCCGGACGGTCCCCGGGGTGCGCCCGTGCGGTTTGATGACCATGGGACCGATCCTGCCCGACCCCGACGCCTACCGCCCCTTTTTTGCCCTGACGCGGGAGCTGTTCGACCGCTTCGCCGCCGCGGGACTCTTTGAAACCGATTCTCCGATCCTCTCGATGGGGATGAGCGACAGTTATCTGCCCGCCGTCCGGGAGGGCGCCACGATGGTCCGGGTGGGACGGGCGCTGTTCCGGCGGGGCTGACTTCGACACGAAAAACCGATAAAGGAAGGACGAGCCATGAGCTTCTTCAGAAAAGCGAAAAACGATCCCAAGGACGGATACGCGGGATACTACGACGCGCCCGCCGTGACCCCGGTGCAGACGTCTCAGCCGTCGGCGGTCGATATCCCCGACAAGGCGCCCGGGACCACCCTCAATCTGGGCGGGAACAATATGGAACTCAAGGTGATCTATCCGACCGTCTTCGGCGACGTGTCGGAGATCGCGGATCACCTGATCTCCGGTCGGACGGTCTTTCTCAATCTGGAGAAGACCGATCGGGAGGTCAGCCGCAGGGTTATGGACTTCGTCAGCGGCGTCGCCTACTGCATCGGCGGAAATATCCGCCGTGTGGCGGCTTCGACCTTCATCGTGTCCCCCAAGTCGGTCGACGTTTCCGAGACCGGAGAGGAGAGTGCGCCGGAGGATCCGGAGCTTTCGTAAGATGCACACCGTCGCGATCCTGCTCGCCCGAACGGTACTCGTCGCGCTCGGGGCGATCGAGCTTTGTATGCTGCTCAGGGCGATTTTGTCGTTTTTCGGCGATCCCGAGAGCGTTCTGCTGTCGTTCTGCTACGCCGTGACCGAGCCGGTCATCATGCCGTTCCGGGCGATGCTCTCCCGCTTCGAGTCGCTCGATTCGATCCCGCTCGACATCCCGTTCCTTCTGACCTACGTCGTGCTTGCGCTCGTCGGCGGACTGCTGCCGGCGGTTACTTAAACAAAAAAGACAGGGGGTTTGACGCCGCATGAAGTCAAAATGGGTCAAGCGTCTGCTTTTGCTCGGCATCGTCGTGCTCGGCGTCCTTGCCGACTATTTCACGAAACTGATCGCCGTGAATCACCTGAAGGGGGAGGATCCGGTCCCGCTCATCCGGGGGATCCTCCGCTTTTCCTACGTGGAGAATCCCGGCGCCGCCTGGGGGATGCTCTCGGAGCACCGCTGGGTGTTCATGGTCTTCTCGGCTCTGGCGATCGTCGTTATCGCGATCTACCTGATCAAAAGAGACCCGCCGATCCTGCTCTGCGTTTCGCTCTCCTTGATCCTGTCCGGCGGGATCGGGAATATGATCGACCGCACCTTCCGGGGGGTCGTGGTCGACTTCATCGAATTCTACCTCTTCTCGTTCCCGGTCTTCAACGTGGCGGACTGTCTCGTCGTGATCGGTTCGGGTCTGCTTATCGTCTGGCTGATCCTTGACACGGTGCGCGAACGGAAAAAAGCAAAGCAGAACGGGGAAGCCCCCGCCGGGGAGGACGAAAAATGATCCGCCGCGCGGAGGAATCTGCCGCGGGGATGCGGCTGGACGCATATCTTGCGCGGGGGGACGAAGGTTTCCCCGCCGTCTCGCGTTCCGCCGCGGCGAAGCTGATCGCGGAGGGGAACGTTCTTCTGAACGGCAAGCCCGCCGACAAAAACGACCGGCTGGCGCCGGGGGACCTGATCGAGATCACCCTGCCCGAACCCGAACCCATCGACGCCGCGCCGGAAGATATCCCGCTCGCTGTCGTCTACGAGGACCGGGATCTGATCGTGATCAACAAGCCGTCCGGGATGGTGGTGCATCCGGCTCCCGGCAACCCGTCGGGGACGCTGGTCAACGCCCTGCTGTATCACTGTAAGGGCGAACTGTCGGGCATCAACGGGGCGCTCCGTCCCGGGATCGTCCACCGGATCGACAAGCAGACCAGCGGGCTTTTGGTCGCGGCGAAAAACGACGAGACCCACCGCAAACTGGCGGCGCAGCTCGAGGGGCATCACATCACCCGCGAGTACCACGCGCTGGTGCAGGGCGGGTTTGCAGACGATACGGGAACCATCGATCTGCCCATCGGACGGCACCCCGTCGACCGCAAGCGGATGGCGGTGATCCGGGACGGGCACACGTCGCGCCCCGCCGTCACCCACTATACCGTCCGCGAGCGGTTCGGGGACGTGACCTATCTGGTTTTGCGGCTGGAGACCGGGCGGACGCACCAGATCCGCGTGCATCTGTCGTCGATCGGGCATCCCCTGCTCGGGGACGTGACCTACGGCGGCGGGAAGACCGCGTTCGAGCGCAAACACGAAAAACTGTTGGACGGGCAGTGTCTGCACGCCGCCCGCCTGACCTTTACCCACCCCCGGACGGGGGAGGAAATGACCTTTTCCTGCCCGCTTCCGCCCGATTTTGAGGCGCTTCTCGGCATCCTTCGCCGGGAGAGGGGCGGGGAGACCGACGGCGGGGGGAATCTATGACGGTTTTAAGCGTTTCCGGGCTGGCGCTCTCCTTCGGCGCGGTATCGATCCTGGAGAACGTCACGTTCGGGGTAAACGAAGGTGAACGCGTGGGGGTCATCGGCGTCAACGGCGCCGGTAAGACCTCCCTTTTCCGTTTGCTGACCGGGGACTACACGCCCGACCGCGGGAGCGTGACGCTGCTGCGGGGCAGAACGATCGGGATGCTCGCCCAGAACACCGACCTCTCTCCGCTCGGGGAGGTGTCGGTGCTCGATTATATGATCGCGGGATTCCCGCACCTGATCGAAATGGAGAACGAGATCGCGCGGCTCGAATCCGAGATCGGAAAACTCGATCCGCAGGCGGCGGTCTCCGCCGGAGCGCGGCTCGACGCTCTGCACCGGAAATACGCGTCCGAGGGCGGATTGGAGTACCGTGCCCGCTGCCGCAGTACGCTGCTTCGCCTCGGGTTTTCGGAGGAGCAGATCGCGGCGAAGGTGCCGACGCTCTCGGGGGGACAGCACACCCGCATCGCGCTCGCCCGCCTGCTTGCGCAGGAGCCCGACGTTCTGCTGCTCGACGAGCCGACCAACCACCTCGATATTTCTGCCCTGACGTGGCTCGAAGAGTTTTTGTCGAACTATCCGAAAACGGTGATGGTGATCTCCCACGACCGCTATTTTCTCGACCGCACCACGACCAAGACCCTGCTGGTCGATCACAAACGCGCGACCCTCTACCACGGGGGCTACACGCAGGCGAAGGAACAGCAGGCAAAGGACGCCGAGTCGCTCGAACACCGCTACCGCGAACAGCAGAAGGAGATCGCCCGCATCCGCGCCAACATCGACTTTCAGAGGCGGTGCGGACAGGAACACAATTTCGTTACCATCCGCGCTAAAGAGAAGCAGCTCGAACGGATGGAGAAGATCGAGCGCGCTCCGAAGGCGGGAAGAGACGTCAGGATGTCGTTCTCGTCCGACGGCGGGATCGCAAACGACGTTCTGACGGTCAAGGATCTGTCCTTTTCCTATACCGGCACGCCCCTGCTCACGAACCTCTCGTTCTCGGTCAAGCGCGGGGAGCGGGTGCTGATCCTCGGAGACAACGGATGCGGGAAGTCCACGCTGCTCAAACTGATCCGGGGGGGTCTTGTCCCGAAAAGCGGCAGGATCACCTTCGGGGAGAGGGTCACGTACGGCTTCTACGATCAGGAGAACCGCGACCTGTGCGATTCGAATACCGTCTTTGACGAGCTCCGCGCCGCCTATCCACAAAAGACCGACGGCGAGATCCGCTCGACCCTCGCGCTCTTCCTCTTCTCGGGGGAGGACGTGTTCAAGTCGGTCGCGATGCTCTCGGGCGGTGAACGCGCGCGCTTGACCCTCGCCAAACTGATGCTGAAACCGGTCGGGCTCCTGATCCTCGACGAGCCGACCAACCACCTCGATATCGGCTCCCGCGAGGCGCTCGAGACCGCGGTGGCGGCGTTCGACGGAACGGTGATCGCCGTGTCGCACGACCGCTACTTTATCGACCGGGTCGCCACCAGGATCGTAGAACTTGACCGCGCCGCCGTCGGCGGAGTCACGGAATACCCGGTCGAAGACGCGGAATCGGCGTACAAGGAATACCTCCGGCTCCGCGAAGCGGGGAAGCAGGAGACGGAGACCGAACCGACCCCCGCTCCCGTCAGCCGCCAGAAGGAGATCTTCGAAGCCAACCGCCGCGCCGCCGCCGAGGCGAGATCGCAGGCGAAGAAAAAGGAGAGGGCGGAGAAAAGGATCCCCGAGATCGAAAAAGAACTCGCGGATCTGGAAACCGAGCTCTACACGACCGCCGCGCAGGATTACGTTCGGGCGAGCGAGATCGAAGAACGGAAAGCCGAGCTTGAAGAGGAACTGCTTGCGCTGTACGAATTGACTATGTAAGATCGGGCGAGGGCTGGATCGAGATCCCGTTGTAGACGCTGTCAAAGCAGCCGTCCCCGCCCTCCGCCGTCGCGCGCACGCCCGAAACGTGCAGAAAACGGACGAAGTCGTAGTCGTATTCGTCGAGCCGCTTGCCGTAGACGTCAAGCGACTGCGCCGCGACCAAAGGCGTGCCGTCCGGGTCGCGGCCGACGAAGAGCATCGAGTGGAAGTACCCCTCGCCGTCCCGCCCGATCTGCACGACGTCCCCGAGGTCGAGTTTCTCCTCCCCGACCGTCTCCCCAAAGGGACCGAGCCCGCGGTTTTCGGTCAAAAAACGGTAGAAGAAATCCACCCCCGTCCAGGACGCGGTGCGCTCGTTCGGGGTGATATAGTACCAGCCGAAGACCGGCGTGAAATTCATTTTGCAGGATCCCGCGTAGAGCGCCTGCGAGACGAAATTGGTGCAGTTTCCACCGATCCCGGTGAAGTCGTAAAAGACCGGATTCCGCATTTTCGCCCAGCGCTCGGCGTACCTGACCGCGCGTTCCCGGCGGTACGGACGGACGACGAACATTTGCTCCCTCCCTCTGTCGAAAAACTTTGTAAATTCTCGGCGCAACCCCTTGCATTTGATATTGATTTAATGTATAATTAGTTCATCTTTTTTCCGGGGCTCCCGAAACAAGGATATGCGGCGGGACCCGACTCGGTTCCGCCGGAGTCTTATTTCGCCCCGAGATCAAAAAATATCGGAGGATCAAACCAATGCCTAACAACGTCCGCCCCGAAAGCATGAAACGGATCAATACCCCCGAACTCGCCAAAGCGTTCATCGATGAACAGGTTGCCGCGCTCAAAAAACAGATCGGGGACGGCAAGTGCCTGCTCGCGCTGTCGGGCGGCGTCGATTCTTCGGTCTGCGCTGCGCTCTTGATCCGTGCGATCGGCAAGAACCTCGTCTGCGTTCACGTCAACCACGGTCTGCTCCGCAAGGGCGAACCCGAACAGGTTGTCCGCGTTTTCCGCGATCAGCTGAACGCCAACCTCGTTTACGTCGACGCCGTCGACCGCTTCCTCGATAAGCTGGCGGGCGTCAGCGATCCCGAACAGAAGCGCAAGATCATCGGCGCCGAGTTCATCCGCGTCTTCGAGGAAGAGGCGAGAAAACAGGAGGGCATCAAGTTCCTCGGTCAGGGCACCATCTACCCCGACATCCTCGAGAGCGTCGGCGTGAAGGCGCACCACAACGTCGGCGGTCTTCCCGACGATCTCAAATTCGAGCTGGTCGAGCCGGTCAAGTTCCTCTACAAGGACGAGGTCCGTTGCGTCGGCCGTGAACTCGGTCTCCCCGACGGGATGGTCAACCGTCAGCCGTTCCCGGGTCCCGGACTCGGCGTGCGCTGCACCGGCGCGATCACCCGCGACCGTCTTGAGGCGGTGCGCGAATCCGACGCCATCCTCCGCGAAGAGTTCGAGAAGAACGGGCTCGCCGGCAAGGTGTGGCAGTACTTCACCACCGTTCCCGACTACCGCTCCACCGGTATCGTGGACAACAAGCGCACCTGGGCTTGGCCGGTCATCATCCGTGCGGTGAACTCGGTCGACGCCACCAGCGCCACCATCGAAGAGATCCCCTACCCGCTGCTCAAACACATCGTCGACCGGATCCTTTCCGAGGTCAAGGGCGTCAACCGCGTCCTGTACGACCTGTCGCCGAAACCCGTCGCGACGATCGAGTGGGAGTGATCCGATAATCTCCGAAACCTAAAACACCCCCGAAACCGAACGGCTTCGGGGGTGTTCTTTTTTTGTTTTCA
>JAGCYR010000005.1 GCA_017960705.1 Clostridia bacterium
AATCCGTTGATACGCGAAATGATGAACGCTGCGTCTTTGCCGAGACCGTTGAGGATAACGCGGAGCGGTTTTGTTCTTACTTTGTTTGCGTTGAGCGCGATCTTGATAGCGCCCTCAGCCGCCGCGAACGATTCGTGTCCGGCGAGGAAGCAGAAGCAGCTGGTCTCCTCGGAGAGCAGCATCGCGCCGAGGTTGCCGTGTCCGAGACCGACCTTGCGGTTCTCCGCGACCGAACCCGGGATGCAGAACGCCTGCAGACCGATACCGATCGCGGCGGCGGCGTCGGACGCCTTCTTGCAGCCCTTCTTCAGCGCGATCGCGGCGCCGACGGTGTACGCCCAGACCGCGTTCTCGAAGCAGATGGGCTGGGTCTCGCGGAAGATCTTGTCGCAGTCGATGCCGGCGGCGAGCGTGATCTCGCGGCACTCCTCGATCGACTTGATGCCGTATTCCTTCAGAGCCGCGTTGATCTTCTCGACTCTTCTTTCGTATCCTTCAAACAATGCCATATCGCTCGTCCTCCTTACTTCTTGCGGGGGTCGATATAGGTGACCGCCTCGGCGAATCTGCCGTAGGTGCCGATCGACTTGTTATACGCCGTGGTCGGATCGTCGCCGCGCTTGATGAAGTCGGTCATCTTGCCGAGCGAAACGAACTCGTAGCCGATCACCTGGTTGTCGGCGTCGAGCGCCATCCGGGTCACGTAGCCTTCCGCCATCTCGAGGTAGCGGACGCCCTTTTCCTTGGTGCCGTACATGGTACCGACCTGCGAGCGGGTCCCCTTGCCGAGGTCCTCAAGCCCCGCGCCGATTACAAGCCCGCCCTCGGAGAAAGCCGACTGGGTGCGCCCGTAGACGATCTGCAGGAACAGCTCGCGCATCGCGGTATTGATCGCGTCGCAGACGAGGTCGGTGTTCAGCGCCTCGAGGATGGTCTTGCCGGGAAGGATCTCCGCCGCCATAGCCGCGGAGTGGGTCATACCCGAGCAGCCGATGGTCTCCACCAGCGCCTCCTGGATGATACCCTTTTTGACGTTCAGGGTCAGTTTGCAGGCGCCCTGCTGGGGAGCGCACCAGCCGATACCGTGGGTCAGACCCGAGATGTCGGACACCTCTCTTGCCTGTACCCACTTGCCGTCCTCGGGCAGCGGGGCGGGACCGTGGTTCGGACCCTGGGCAACGGTGCACATCGCGGCGACGTCACTCGACATCGCGTACTCACATTTGCTCATATCTCGTTCTCCTTTAATAATTTTGCGGTGTTTCAGTCGACGATGATCTCGCCCTCGGTCGCGCCGAAAGCGGCGTTCGACTCGTCGGTGTCAATGTGCATCGCGGGGGCAAACTTCGGGCTGACGCGGACGACCACGTCGTCGAAGATCAGGGGACGGAGCCCGTTGACCTTCACCTTGACGATCTGCTTGTCCGCAAGACCGAATTCCGCCGCGTTTTCGGGGGTGAGGTGGATGTGGCGCTTCGCCGCGATCACGCCCTCGCTGATCTCGATCGTGCCGCAGGGACCCTCGATCTTGCACGCGCCGCTGCCGGCGATATCGCCGCTCTCACGGATGGGCGCCTTGACCCCGATGGTGCGCGCGTCGGTAAGCGACAGCTCGACCTGATCCGCGCTGCGTTCCGGCCCGAGGATGCTCGCGGTAAGAAAACCGCGCTCGCCGATGACCTTGACTTTCTCCTCGCAGGCGAACTGCCCGGGCTGGGAAAGATCCTTCTTCTTGGTCAGCTGATGCCCCTCGCCGAAGAGGATATCGACGTCTTTCCGGGTGAGGTGAACGTGACGCGCAGAGGTTTCCACAATAACTTTTGCCATCTTATCGTCTCCTTCGATTTGTTGGGATTTTTTCTTCCGCCGAATATTATATCATATAGAAATTAAATTGTAAATGCGCAGAAAAGATAATCTCGAAAAAGAATAGAAACGATTCTTCGGCAAAAACTATCAAAAACGGGAACCGGCGACCGGGGGAGAGGGAAGAACGGATGGAGCAAAAGGAAAAGAGCGGGCAAAAGAAAGAGGACGAAAAGGACCTCCTGCCGGAGGGCGGCGGGGTGACGGCGGAAAACGGGCGCGAGTGCTTCTACTGCCTGAACGTGATCGGGGAGATCGAGGGGCATTACGTGCAGGAGAGCAGCCGGAAGACCACCAAATACGAGCATCTGATCCCCCTGCTGTTCGCGCTCGAGGAGGACGAGCGGATCGACGGGATCCTGATCCTCTTAAACACCATGGGCGGGGACGTCGAGGCGGGGCTCGCCATCTCCGAGGTGTTCGCCTCGCTCGACAAGCCGACCGTCTCGGTGGTCCTCGGCGGTGGTCATTCGATCGGCGTGCCGCTCGCCGTCTCGGCAAAGCGGTCGTTCATCGTCCCCTCCGCCACGATGACCGTCCATCCCGTCCGCACCACCGGAACGGTCATCTCGGCGCCGCAGAGTTTCGCGTATCTCTCCGATATGCAGGAGCTGATCGTCCGCTTCGTCGTCGATCACTCGCACGTCGAGCGCGACTACTTCGAGGAGGTGATGATGCGCACC
>JAGCYR010000029.1 GCA_017960705.1 Clostridia bacterium
ATCATCCCGGGCGTTCCGACGTAGAGGACGTAGTTGGAGAGCGACACCCCGAACCCGTCCTTCACCAGCCCGAACTTTTTCATCAAAGCCGTCGGCAGCATCAGAAGAACGAGGAGCAGAACGCGCGAAAACAGGACAGCGATATCGAACATTTAGAATATCTTCCTTTGAATGCAGGGGATCAGTCGGCGGGTTCCAGCGTGACGAGGCAGGTCGTGAAGAGCGCGAGGTCGAGATAAACCGTCGCGGATCTGCCGGTAAAGATCTCCTCTCGGACCGGCTCGTCGTCGTGATCCTTGTCCAGCACGCGGAGGGTCATCTTGACCGGCGTTCCGGGCAGATCCTTCAGCTCGAGTTTGACCTTTTTGTTTTCGGCTTCGTCGAGATCTTCGTAGTAGGTGAACATCACGGCGGCGTTCTTTTCGCCGATCGCGGCGGCGCCGTAGACGGTCGGATCGTCTGACTCGAATCTGGCGGCGGTCCCGCACTTGTAGAGCTGATTGAACATCCGGAACGGATAGTAGCCCTTCAGCCGGTCGCAGCACAGGTCGGTCGAGAACATACCGTTCATGGTGCAGGGACGCGCGTCGTAGTACATCAGCATATCCAGCGGAACGTACTGCGAGGCGGCGACGGTCGACGCGATGAACGCGGCGCCTTTCAGGCGTTTCATCATCCTGAGAGAGTAGACCCAGTCGTCACCCGTCCATCCCTTGACGTAGTTCCATTCGTTCAGAATGCTTTCGGTCTTGGTGAAGCCGTGTGCGTCAAGCGCGGCTCGTACCTCTCTTTCGTATTCGAGGACGCGTGAGGGAAGTTTTGCGTAGACGTGCCAGGAGAAGAAATCGAGCGGAACGTTATGCTCGCGGCAGAACGTGAGGAACTCGTCCTTCCAGCCGCCCTTCGGGTTGCAGATGGCGGGACCGCCGATCATAAGGTGCGGGAAGCACGCCTTGAGGTGCTTCGCCGTGATCTCGAACAGATCGAAGAACTGGAGCTTCGTCCCGCCCCAGCATCTCTTGTGGGTCGAGTCGTCGCCGTCGAGATCGGGTTCGTTCCAGATCTCCCAGTATTTCATATCGTAGTGAAAACCGTCCGCCCAGCCCTCGGTGTAGTGGCGGATGATATGTTCGCAGACGACCGCCCACTTCTTGAAATCCGGAGGGGGAAGCGTTCCGTATTTTTTGCGCCAGTGCTCGATCTTGTTGCCGAGACGGTAGAAGGGCTTGATCCCGGCGAAATCCATCACCTGCATATATTCGTCGGTCAGAACGAAGTCGTAGGACGCGGGATCGTCCGGATCCTTCGAGAAATCTGGGAAGATCGCGACGATATCGACGGTATGCTCCCCTCCGTATTCGGCGAAGAAAGAGGCGTCGTGCGTTCTGGCGTAGGGGATGCCCGCTTCACGGAAATAGTCGATGTTGGTGACGCGCTGATCCGCCGTGAATTTGTAGACGGGACCGTTGTTGACGGCGTGCATGGGTTTCATCTGACCGAGTTTCTTCGAGAAATCGACAGAGACGGTTTGCATAGTTCTCTCCTTTTGACCGATTTGGTCGTTTCATTCGATAACATTATAAAATATCTGCCGACGAAAGTCAAGGAAAAGTACGGAAAATACGCCTTAATTCGGGGAATTGCAAACGGATTTTCCGGAAGAGAGACTTTTTTATAAAAAAGATGGAATTGCACTTGACAAGAAAAACGCTTCGTGCTATAATAATTCGACGCTTGCACAGGGTCCAAGTGCGTTTACGCCGCCCGAGGCAGCGATTAAAAAGAAGAAAGAGAGGTGCTTTTCGTGTTTGCAGTTTTTGAAACGGGTGGAAAGCAGTACAAGGTCTCCGAGGGCGATATCGTCAAGATCGAACGCCTTGCCGTGAAGGACGGAGAGACCGTTACCTTTACGAAGGTCCTTGCCGTCGGCGGTGACAAGCTTTCGGTCGGCGCTCCCTACGTGGACGGCGCTTCGGTGAAAGCCGAGGTTCTCGCCGCGGAGCAGAAAGACAGAAAGATCTACGTCTTCAAGTACAAAGCCAAGAAGAACGAAAAGAAGAAGATCGGTCACAGACAGCTCTTCACGAAGATCAAGATCACGTCCATCAACGCCTGAATATGACGACGGTTGTATTCTACAAGACCAACGGCATCTACTACGGTTTCGAGGAACAGGGGCACACCGGCTTCGGTGAAGAGGGGAACGACGTTCTCTGCGCCGCGCTTTCTTCGATGACCATGCTTCTCATCAATGCGATCGAGGTCAGTTACGCTTGTGACGTCGAGTACACGATCGACGAGAAGACCACCGATATCCGCGTGATCGCGAAGTCGGCGCTTCCCGCGTATGAGAAGGACGAGAAAAAGCAGTACGCCGTCTCGGGTCTTATCAGCGCTTACTATTTCCAACTGATGGATCTCCTCGAGGATTATTACGATTTCCTCGACGTGAAGGAGATCGAACGGGATCCCGAAAAGTAAGCGACCATCTAAACAAGGAGGAATAAAGAAATGTTGAAACTCGGTTTGCAGTTCTTTGCTCACAAAAAGGGCGTCGGCTCGACCAAGAACGGTCGTGACAGCGAATCCAAGCGTCTCGGCGTGAAGCGCGCGGACGGGCAGGCGGTCCTTGCCGGTAACATTCTTGTCCGGCAGCGCGGGACGAAGATCCGTCCCGGCGTGAACGTCGGTCGCGGTTCGGACGATACGCTCTTCGCTCTGGTGGACGGCGTCGTCAGATTTGAGACCAAGAACAACCACAAGCAGGTCAGCGTTTACGCTGCCGAATGAAAGATTCGTGCCGCGGCTCAATCGAGCGGCGGCACGGTTTTCTATTAAGAGAACATACGCGGAGGTAACAGTATGGCATACGTTCTTGTAACGGGCGGAACCGGTTTTATCGGCTCGCATACCGTCGTGGAACTGATCAATGCGGGGAAGGACGTTCTGATCGTCGATTCGCTTATCAACAGTAAAAAGACGGTCCTCGACCAGATCAAGAAGATCACCGGCGTCAAGCCGAAGTTCATCAAGGCGGATCTCGTGGACGAGAACGCCGTCACCCGGATCTTCACCGACAACGAGATCGAATCGGTCATCCATTTTGCAGGGCTCAAAGCGGTCGGAGAATCGGTTAAGATCCCCTTGATGTACTATCAGAACAATCTGATCAGCACCTTGAATATCCTGAACAATATGCTGGCGCATGGCGTCGACAAGCTTGTGTTCAGTTCGTCCGCGACCGTGTACGGCGATCCCGCGTCGGTCCCGATCCGCGAGGATTTCCCGCTCTCCGCGACCAATCCGTACGGACGGACCAAGCTGATGATCGAACAGATCCTTTCGGATATGGCGAAAGCGATCCCGCACGTCAGATTCTCGGTCCTTCGGTACTTCAACCCGATCGGCGCTCACGAGAGCGGACACCTCGGGGAAGATCCACGAGGTATCCCGAACAACCTTGTCCCGTACGTCGCACGCGTAGCCGCCGGGATCCTTCCGCAGGTCAACGTGTTTGGCAACGATTATAAGACCCACGACGGAACGGGCGTCCGCGACTACATCCACGTCGTCGATCTTGCAAGAGCCCATCTGGCGGCGCTGAAACGGCTGGACGAAACGAACGAAACCATCGAACGTTTCAATATCGGGACTGGGAGGGGCTACTCGGTCCTCGACGTCATCCGCGCCTACGAAAAGGCGGCGGGTGTCAATATCCCGTACGTCATCACCGAACGCCGCAGCGGGGATATCGACGCATGCTACGCCGACCCGACCAAGGCGAAAGAGATCCTGCACTGGGAGGCGGAATACGACCTCGACAGAATGTGCCGCGACTCGGTCAGATTCCTTCAGATGTATCCCGAAGGGATCCCCGAGGATACATCCTTCTGATCATATCATAAAATCAAAGCGATCCGGTCGATCCGGGTCGCTCTTTTACATCTGCCCTAAAATAAATCTTAATATTGCTTCATTTCGCGTAAAGAAGAGACCAATTTATCGACGTCGTTTGCCGTGTTAAAGGCACCGAAACTGATCCGTACCGTGCCTTCCGGAAAGGTGCCGAGCCGCCGATGGATCAACGGCGCGCAGTGCAGCCCGGCGCGGACAGCGATCCCGATTTTGTCGAGCCGTCGGGCGGTCTCTTCGGGTGAGCGTAACGATTCGCGGAAGGAAAGGACGGACGACGCGGCGTTCTCATTTCCGTACAGGATGATCCCCGGAATATCGGAGAGCTTCTCGCGGGCGTACCGAACAAGCAATCGTTCGCGTTCGGCGATCAGATCGGGATCTCGCGCCCGAAGAAAGCGTATCCCCGCGGCAAGAGACGCGATCGCGGGCGTTGACAGCGTTCCCGCCTCGTACCGGTCGGGAAGATACGGCGGCATTTCGGGATTTGCCGATTCGCTCCCGCTTCCCCCGCAAATGAAGGGATTGCAGTTGGTAGCGTTTTTCAAGTACAGAAACCCGCTGCCTTGTATGCCGTAGAGCGCCTTGTGCCCCGGGACCGCGATCGCGTCGGCAAGATGCGTGACGGTTCGGTCGGGTGTTCCGTGACCGATCCATTGGGAACCGTCAATGATCAAATAGAATCCGCGCGCTTTGGAATACGCTGCGATCTCACGAACGGGCAATCGATCCCCGGTTACGTTCGATATGGGATTGCAGATCAGGATCGCGGTCTCTTTCGTTTCACCCTTTTTCAGGTTCGCGAGAACGTCTCCTTGACCCGAGAATACCGAGTAATCCGCGATCCCGTCCTTTTGCAGTCGTGCGACGGGGCGAAGAACGGCGTTGTGCTCTTGGTCGGAGATCAGGATATGGTCCCCGCGTTCTACCCGCGTGTAGAGCGCTAGATTTAATGCGTAGGTCGCGTTCGGTGTAAAGACGATCGAGGACGGGTCGGGAACGCCGAGGAAATCCGCGATCTCGCACCTTGCGTCGTAGACGGTCTCTGCGGCGACAAGAGAAAGTGCGTGCGCCCCTCTTCCGGGGTTTCCTCCGATCTTCTCAATACAGTCCGCGACGGCTCGTTTGACCTCGGCGGGTTTCGGAAAGGTCGTGGCGGCGTTATCGAGGTAGATCACCTGTCCGCCTCGCGCATTTTGAAGCCGATCCCCGCTTGTGAAAGGATCGCGGTCACGCGATAGGCGTCGCGCTCCGAAAAGGAAAGACCGTTGGAACACCCCTCCGTTTTATCGGTCTCCTTGACCACGTTTGCCGTGATCCCCTCCCGAGCGAGCAGCCGTTTCGCTTTGATCGCGTATGAGATCGATCCGATCAGGATCTTTCCGTATTCCATATCCCGTTTTTCCTTTCCGCTTTGGGTCTCCTATCAACAGAATATGCAAAAGACGGCCCTTCCGACAGAACAAAAGGGTCCGCTTCCGAAAAAAACGGGTAAAACCTTGAAAAAATGGGGAATTCGGGTAGACAAAAGCGGGAACGGGTGTTATAATAAAATGAAGAAACAAGGAGGCGCCGGTATGGGCAGGATCGTGACGTTCGAGGGCCGCGGGATCGGCTCGAACTGCTATCTGTTCTGGGACGACGAAAAAGAAAACGCCGTCGTGATCGATCCGTCCGCATCCCCCGAGACGACGGCGCCGGTTTTCGGTCACGCGATCCCGTATATCCGCGCGATCCTACTGACCCACGCGCATGCCGATCACATGATGAATCTCCGGAAATGGAAAGAGGCGACCGGGGCGCCCATTTTGATCGGACGCTTTGACAGATACGCTTTGTCGGATCCCAACGCCAACGTGGCGGATCTGCTGGGGCTGCCGAACGGGGATTACGGAGACGCGGACAGGGGGCTGGAAGACCGTGAAGAGATCGCGGTCGGTCGGGAAAAACTGACCGTGCTGCACACGCCGGGACACACCGCCGGTTCGGTCTGCTATCTTACCTCGGACGCGCTTTTCTCGGGCGACACGATCTTTGCGCTAGGAGGGGTCGGACGGACCGATTTCTTCGGCGGTTCGGACAAGTCTCTTGCCGAATCGGTGCGGTCGTTGCTCTCGCTGCCGAAAGATCTTACCGTATATCCCGGTCACGGACCAAAGACCACAATAGCCCTTGAAAGGCTCTATCATTCATATACGCCCGACTGACGGGACGAAAGGAATCCGCATATGGAAGAAATGACGAACAATTTTATACACGAGATCATTGACTCCGATCTGGAAAAGGATCCGGAGCTGAAGATCCATACCCGTTTTCCGCCCGAACCCAACGGCTATCTGCATATCGGGAGCGCGAAGGCGATCTGGATCAACAGCATGACCGCGAAGAAATACGGCGGTCTCTTCAATCTGCGCTACGACGATACCAACCCGACCAAAGAGGGCGACGAGTTCGTCAAGTCGATCTACGAGGATCTTTGCTGGCTCGGCGCGGAACCGACCGGCGGCGTCTTCTACGGTTCGGATTACTTTGACAAGTGCTACGAGTTCGCCGTCAAACTGATCAAGCAGGGCGACGCCTACGTCTGCGACCTTTCCGCCGACGAGATGCGCGAATACCGCGGAACGCTGACCGAACCCGGGAAGCCCAGTCCGTGGCGCGACCGCTCGGTCGAAGAGAACCTCGACCTGTTCGAGCGGATGAAGAACGGGGAATATCCGGACGGCGCGAAGACCCTGCGCGCGAAGATCGATATGACGAGCCCGAATATCAATATGCGCGACCCGGCGATCTACCGGATCGTGCACACGCCGCATCACCGCCAGGGCAGCAAATGGTGCATCTATCCGCTCTACGATTACGCCCATCCGATCCAGGACGCGCTCGAGGGGATCACGCATTCGCTCTGTTCCATCGAGTTTGAGAACCACCGTCCGCTCTACGATTGGGTCGTCGAGCACGTCGGGTTCGAGCCCCGTCCGCATCAGTACGAGTTCGCGCGGCTGAACGTCACGCATACCGTCATGAGCAAGCGGTATCTCCGCGAGCTTGTCGAGACGGGTCTTGTCGACGGCTGGGACGATCCGCGAATGCCCACGCTCTGCGGGCTTCGCAGAAGAGGATATACCCCCGCGTCCATCTTTGATTTCGTTTCCCGCGCGGGCGTCGCAAAGGCTCTCAGTCTGGTCGATCACGAGTTGCTCGAGCACTGCATCCGCGAGGAACTGAACGAGACGGCGCCCCGTCGCGTCGCGATCCTCAAACCGATCAAGGTGACGGTCACGAATTATCCGGAGGGGAAGACCGAATACTTCGATCTTCCGAACCATCCGCAGCATCCCGAACTCGGGACGCGGAAAGTGCCGTTTTCGCGGCATCTTCTGATCGACGCGGACGACTTCTCGCTCGATCCTCCCCCGAAGTTCTTCCGGCTGAAACCCGGAGGGGAAGTCCGGCTGATGGGCGGCTACCTGCTGAAGTACGAAGACGTGAAGCTCGACGCCGACGGAAAGGTATCTGAGATCCTCTGTACGGTGGATCTCGAGACCGGAAACGGCAATCCCGCCGACGGACGGAAGGTCAAGGGGACCATCCATTGGCTCTCCGAAGCCGAAAGCGTCCCGGTCGACGTCAAGCTCTACGACGAGCTCTTTACCATTGAGAACGTCAACGACATTCCCGAAGGGAAGGGTTACGGCGACTACCTGAACGTTGATTCGGTCACGGATATGCCGGAGGCGCGGGTCGAAGCGTCGCTCTCTGACGCGAAACCGGGCGATCGCTTCCAGTTCGTGCGCGTCGGCTACTTCGTCAAGGATACCAAATACGAAAACACGTTTAATCGCATCGTCGGGCTGAAGGACAGCTACAAAGTCTGACGTGCAAAGGAATTACAAGGAGAAACCATGAAGATCAACACCAAATGTATCCAGTCCGGCTATTCACCGAAAAACGGGGAACCCCGCATCCTGCCCATCGTGCAGTCGACCACGTTCAAGTACGATTCGAGCGACGAAATGGGGATGCTCTTCGACCTGAAAAAGAGCGGCTATTTCTACTCCCGTCTTGCCAATCCGACCTGCGACACGGTCGCCGCGAAGATCGCCGACCTCGAGGGAGGCGTCGCCGCGATGCTGACTTCGTCCGGTCAGGCGGCGAATCTGATCGCTCTCTTCAATATCGTCTCTGCGGGTCAGCATATCGTCGCGTCCTCCGCGATCTACGGCGGGACCTTCAACCTGATCGGCGTGACCATGAAGAAGATGGGGATCGACGTGACCTTTGTGGATCCCGACGCGACGCCCGAAGAGCTCGACGCGGCGTTCAAGCCCGAGACCAGAGCGGTGTTCGCCGAATCGATCTCGAACCCCGCGCTCGCCGTTCTGGATTTCGATAAATTCGTTGCCGCCGCGCACTGCCACGGCGTTCCGATCATCGTCGACAACACTTTCCCGACTCCGATCAACTGCCGTCCGTTCGAGTTCGGCGTCGATATCGTGACCCACGCGACCACCAAGTATATGGACGGTCACGCGATGACCATCGGCGGGTGCATCGTCGACAGCGGCAACTTCGATTGGGATGCGCACGCGGACAAGTATCCCGGGCTGACCACGCCCGACGATTCCTACCACGGGATCACCTATACCAAACAGTTCGGCAAGATGGCGTACATCACGAAGGCGGTCGCCCAGCTGATGCGGGACTTCGGTGCGATCCAGGCGCCCCAGAACGCGTTTCTGATCAATATCGGGCTGGAAACGCTCGCTCTCCGCATGAAGCGTCACTGCGAAAACGCAAAGGCGGTCGCGGAGTACCTTTCGAAGCATCCGAAGGTGACCTGGGTGAACTATCCCGATCTTCCCGGCAACAAATATCACGATCTCGCAGCTAAGTATATGCCTAACGGAACCTGCGGCGTGGTTTCCTTCGGGATCAAGGGAGGCAGGGAAGCCGCGACCCGTTTTATGGATTCGCTGAAGCTTGCGGCGATCGTCACGCACGTCGCCGACGCCCGCACCTGCGTTCTGCATCCGGCGAGCACGACTCACCGTCAGCTGACCGATAAGCAACTCGACGAGTGCAAAACGCCCGCCGATCTCGTCCGTTTCTCGGTCGGGATCGAGGACGTCGAGGACATCATCGCGGATCTGTCGCAGGCGCTTGACAAGGCGTAATGGGACGGCTGCTTTCCGCTTTCAAACGTATTCCCGGGCTGATCTATCCCGCGAAATGCGTTTCCTGCGGAGAATTGCTGGATGAAGACGGGGAAGTTTTCTGCCGTACCTGTTACGATTCCTACGAGAACGCGAAACAAGAGGAATGTAGCCGCTGCCACAAGGAACGCTGCCGCTGCACCTGTCCGTCGTTTTCGCTCGGAAAAGCCGGGCTGCGCCGTCTGATCAAGCTCTTCCGGTATCAGCCTGCGGAGAGCGATCTGCCCGAAAATCGGATCCTTTACAATCTTAAACAAAGGCATTTGCAGAACGTTTTCGACTTCTTCGCGCGGGAACTCTCCGAGTCGATCGACGCGGCTCTGTCCCAAAACGAAAAGGCGTCCGCGATCCTGGTACCTTGTCCGAGAAGCGCGGGCGCGAAGAAAAAGAACGGCTACGATCATACCTTTGCGCTCTGCCGGGCGATATCAAAGAAGACCGGGATCCCGGTTTCCTCCGCACTGAAACGGAAACACGGCGGCAAGATGCAGAAACGGCTTTCCGGTGAGGAAAGACGGAGGAATATCGTCAACCGGTTTTATATCAAGAACGGCGAAGATCTGGCGGGGAAGACTGTCATTCTCTTCGACGACGTGACCACCACCGGCGCGACCATACTCGAGTGCCGTCGTGTCGCAAAGACAGCCGGCGTCTCACGCGTGATCCCGTGCGTGATCGCGTTCTCGGGACGGGATTTCGTGCTTCGCCCGCAAAAATCGAAGAAAACAGGGAAGAAATACGGTAGACGCAAGGTGACTTCCAATTAAACGAACTGAAAAACTGCCGTTCCGGTGAGGAACGGCAGTTTTACGTAAAATGAAGATTATTTCACGGTCGCGAGGATGCGGTCGGTCCATTCGTCGACGGCTTTTTCTTCCTCGGGGGTGACTTTCTTCGCAAACTTGAAGGGAAGTCCGCCGGTAATCGTCAGAACGTCGTCGATGAAGTTGGTCCCGGCTTCCTTGATGATCTCTTTGAGCTTGGCGACGTCCTCCGGAAGACCGTCTGCGATCAGAGCGACGTTCGCGGCTCTCTCCTTCGAGAGATCGGTGCAGAAGCGGCGGAACGAATCGGACAGGGATGATTTGACCGTCGCGACGATGACGAGCAGCCGCTCGCGGTCAAGCGAGTAATCGGGCGGGATGCTGTCGACCTTATAGGTTGATTCCGCCTTCGCGGCGACGCGATCGGCAAGAACGAGCAGTTTGCCCTTTTTGGTCGAGGTCAGAACGCGCATTTTCATTTTCAGATCCTCCTTGGATTTAATTTCTTTTTTTATTATATCATAAACGGTCGAAAAATGAAAGACCGATATTCTGAAAAATTGTTTTTGCGACCATACGGAACAAAATGGATCTTCAAATCGATCGAGAGCCGGAAGCAGGGAACGCTTTGGTTCGATGACGGTTGTCAGACTCGTCGTCAAGCATTTGCTCACGGAGGCATCCCCCGACCGTGTAGATTCATTTTGCGACCCTGAAAATTATAGACACAATTATACCTAATACATATTTTATATAATTGAGGGAAGGATCAGACGTAATTTTATTGAGAATTCGGTCCTTGATTATTTCTGTGTGATCAGACGTCTGCGCGGTCTGCGTTACGGATCCCGACGTTCCGTTGGTCATTCTTCTTCGCAGAACGCG
>JAGCYR010000030.1 GCA_017960705.1 Clostridia bacterium
CATTTCGCCGCGTGGGTCGAATGGGCGAAGGGGCGCGGGATGGGGCTGGATTTCAACCCGACCTGCTTCTCGCATCCGATGGCGGACACCGGCTTCACCATCTCGTCCGCCGACCCGACCGTTCGCGATTTCTGGATCGAACACTGCAAAAAGTCAAGAAAAATCAGCGAATACTTCGGGCGCTCGCTCGGCACCAAGAGCGTGATGAACCTCTGGTTCCCCGACGGGTATAAGGATATTCCCTTCGACCGCGAAGCGCCGCGCCGCCGGATGGCGGAGGCGCTGGATAAGGTGCTCGCGGAGAAACTCGACCCCGCCTGCCACCTCGATTCGCTCGAATCCAAGGTGTTCGGGATCGGGGCGGAATCCTACACCGTCGCCTCGCACGAATTCTCGCTGGGCTACGCCGTCACGCGCGGGATCGCCTACACGCTCGACGCGGGACATTTCCACCCGACCGAGGTCATCTCGGATAAGATCTCGTCGGTGCTGCTCTACACCAAAGAACTGCTCCTGCACGTTTCGCGCCCGGTCCGCTGGGACAGCGACCACGTCGTGATCCTCGACGACGAACTGAACGCCATCGCCGACGCGCTGATCCGCACGGGGCTGTACTCCAGAACCCATATCGGGCTCGACTACTTCGACGCGTCGATCAACCGGGTCGCCGCGTGGGTGATCGGTACCCGCAATATGCAGAAGGCGCTGCTCCGCGCGCTCCTGACCCCGTTCGACACGCTGAAAAACGCGGAACTTGCGGGCGACTACACCACGCGGCTCGCGCTCTTTGAGGAACTCAAGACCTATCCGTTCGCCGACGTGTGGGATCACTTCTGCGAGATCTCCGGCGTGCCGGTACGCGAGGGCTGGCTGAACGAAGTCAAGAAATACGAGAAAGAGGTTTTGTCCGCGAGATGAAACGCTATCCTCTGAAACTGTCGGGCATCCCGAAGCAAGCCATCTGGGGCGGCACCCGCTTAATGCGCGACTACGGCAAAAAAGCCGAGTTCGACGCCATCGCCGAAAGCTGGGAGCTCTCTGTGCGCGACGGCGCGACCAACCTCGTCGAGAACGGCGAGGGCGCGGGGCGTCCGCTCTCGGAGTGCCTTAACGAAATGGGCTTCGACGCGGTCGCGCCGGGGTACGACGGCAAGGTCTTTCCCCTTTTGATCAAACTGATCGATGCCGAAAGTCCCCTCTCGGTGCAGGTGCATCCCGACGACGATTACGCGAAAGCGAAGGGCGTCGGGAACGGCAAGACCGAGATGTGGGTGGTGATCGACGCCAAACCCGGAGCCGAGCTCGTGATGGGGCTTGCAGACGGGGTGAATCGCGCCGGTTTTTCGATCGCCGTCGCGGAAAAACGGTTTGAGGGCGTGATGAAACGCGTTCCTGTCAAATCCGGCGACGTCTTCTTCATCCCCTCCGGGATGCTCCACGCCATCGGCGGCGGGATCCTGATCGCCGAGGTGCAGCAGAACTGCGACACGACCTACCGCGTGTGGGACTACGACCGCCGCGATAAGGACGGCAATCTCCGCCCGCTCCATATCAAGGAGGCGCTCGACGTGGTGCGCCCCTTCGCCGAAGGGGAATGCGACGCGATCCGCTTTGAAAACAAAACCGCGCTCCTCCCCGGCAAGTCGTTGGCGAACTGCCGCTATTTCGAGGTCTCCCGGCTCGCCGTTTCGGGCAAGAGCGACTTCCCCGTTCCGTCCGACCGCTTCACGCATCTGCTCGTCCTCGACGGGTCGGTCACGGTCGCGGGATCGGGCGAGACCGTCGAATGTCGCGCGGGCGACAGCGTCCTGCTCCCCGCGGGGACCGAAAAGCCGACGCTCGACGGGAACGGGACGGTTCTCCTTTCGTGCCCGAAATAATCTTTCCCGTCGATTAAAAAGGCGCTCCCGTTCGGGAGCGCCTTTTTGTTGCGTTTTTTCGGTTTACATTTTCTCCAGCGCCGCTTTTGCAGCTTCGGCTCTGGCGGCTTTTTTGCTCTTGCCGCTGCCGGTCCCGCGGAGCTCGCCGTTGATCTCGCACCCGACGGTAAAGGTCGGATCGTGGTCGGGTCCGGTGCGCCCGATCTCGGGGTAGTCGTACTTCCACTTTTTCGCTTCGCAGAGTTCCTTTATGCGGGTGACGGCGTCCTTTTCGGGGATCCTGACGGTCAGGCGTTCGGGATCGTCCAGCCGTTCGACCACCGGCACGATCAAGGAAAAGTCCATCCCGCAGTCAAGCGCGACGGCGCCGATAACGCTCTCGAAGAGATCTTCTTTTGGGGACGGGGAGTTGTAGTTCCCGCTCGAACGGTCGCCGTCGCTCGCGGTCTGCAGGGCGGCGAACGGGGTCCCGTCCTCGGTTGCGAGACCGTCAATGATCCGGGAAAGCGCGGTCTTGTCGCAGAGATTCTTCTTGATTTCGGTAAAAACCCCCTCCCCGAAGTCGGATTCGTACCCACGTCCGGTCACTTTTCCGTGGCGGCGGAAGAGGATGGCGATCAGTGCGGCGGAGAGCACGGCGTCCCCCAGCGTTTCGGGGACCTCGTTGCACTCGACGGGGGCTTTGCGCTTGTTTTTCGCCTCGAATTCCTTGGTGTAGGAGCGCCGGGTGAACGCCTGGCGCAAAAGGGTCTTGTCGCGGAAGGTGTAGCCGATCACACGCTCGATTTCGGCAAGCTGTTCGTCGGTCGGGCAGAGGGCGGCGGGCTTGTTCTTCATTTCTTTTCCTCCGTTCCCGCCTTCTTCTGCGGATTCAGGTGAGGCAGGTGTGGACGGATCAGACCGATCACAGTACTGCTGAAGACGATCCCTGCGGCGATGCCGAGACCGACGCGCAGAGCCATCCCGCCCTGTTCGCGGAAGCGAGCGGAATCCCCCGCGATCAGTCCGTACATCATGGAGTAGAGCGCAGCGCCGGGCACCAGCGGGATGACGGCGAGCGAGCTGAACGTAACTGCGGGGGAACGGTAGTAGACGGCAAGCCCGAACGCCGCGACCCCCGCGAAAAAGGCGGCGGCGAGGTTGGACAGAAACAGGTCGGGGGTCAGAAGGTCGACGAGATAGAAAACGGCGTAGGTCAGCCCGCCGAGCACGGTCGCGGGGGCGAGGTGCTTCGGTTTGACCCCGAAGATGACGGCAAAGCCGAACGTGCCGACGAGGACCGCGGCAAACAGGATCAGAAAGTCGATCACAGCACGGCACCTCCCGTCATAGCGGTCGCAACGAACAGACCGAAGGCGATCGACGCGGCGAGCAGGATGCTCCGGACGATGCCGAGCGTACCCGAAAGGGTATCGCCGCCGAGCAGGTCGCGCATCGCGTTGCCGAACGAGACCCCGGGAACCAGCAGCATGATCGCGCCGATGATGATCTTGCCGGCGTCAAGACCCGCGCCGACCATGACCAAAGCGCGCGAAAGCACCCCGATCGCAAACGAGCGGAGGACCATTTCAAGAAAGGCGTTGCCGTTCTTCGGGATCAGACGCCCGAGCAGCGTGACGAGAAAGCCGACCAAAGCCGCACAGAGCGCGTCGCGGATCCCCGCCCCGAACAGAAACGAAAGCCCGCCCGCCCCGCACGCCGAGGCGATCAGGATCATCCACGCGGGATAGGGGGTGATGCCCTTCGCCCTCGCGATCTCCTCCTGCGCTTCTTCGAGCGTCAGTTTGCCGAAGCAGAGGGCTCTGGAGATCCGGTTTACCGCGTCGAGCCGCGCGAAACGGTTGTCGGTCTCGTAGATGCGGCGCACCTGCGAGGAGTAGGCGCCGTCCTTCATCCGCACCGACGCGATGATCTGCGAATGGATGGCGAAGACCTCGGTGTGATCCGCGCCGAACGCGGAACAGATCCGCCGGATGGTCTCTTCGACGCGGTGGATCTCGCCGCCCGAACGCAGGGTCAGAGCCGCGACGTCAAGCGCCGTCCGGAGCAGAAAGTCCGCGTCGCTCTCGCCTTCAAAACGGTGAGAGTTTCGTTCTTGTTCCATATTCCCTACCGGATTGTCCTTTCTTCGTATTCTTTTATGATTATAATCCTTTCTTTCCGGAAAGTCAACAGAGAAAAAGAAACGGGGTGATTACGCCCACCTCATCCGGCGTAAACGCCACCTTATCCAGTCACCGTCGAATCCCGTTTGCGTGTCGCTCGCAGGTTCGCTTCTTCAAACGGGTTCTTTGGGTGACACCGCGTCTCCAAAACTCTCCGCCGGATAGTTTTGGTGTCGCTAACCCTCAAGGGGAAGGCTTGGAGCGGGAGCAACAAAAAAACGAGAAAAGGCGTTTGTCGGATTCCCCGTTTTTTCGCTTTTTCATCAATTCAATATATACCCGCGGCTCATTACAAACCGCGGCGCCCCGAA
>JAGCYR010000031.1 GCA_017960705.1 Clostridia bacterium
ACGAGTATCCCGGCTGGTGGAACTATATCGCCAAGCGGGTTTACGACGAGTTCGTTCCCGTCCGCAATACGTGGTACGAGGCGGGGATGGTGCCGCAGGGCGCGTCGCTCTACGTCCGGCTCCGCTTTACCGCCGACCTGTATTCCGCCCTGCTGCTGAAGGCGGCGACCGGCGAGAATCCCTATGACGACGGGATGCGGCAGGTCATGCACACGGTTTACGCGTACGAACTGTCGAAGGTCGACGGAATGTCGCAGAAGGGGATGTTCCAGTCCGGCGACGACCACACGGGCGACGACGGCGACGCGTTCAAGAAATACGGATACGCCGCTCTGCTCGCGTCGCATCTGTACGAGGACGCGACGCTCCGGGCGCAGCTCGAGTACAATAAATGGAGTTATTCCAGATTCTCAAACGACGGCGAGTTTACGTATATGGCGAGCGTCGGGGAATATCTGATCTGCAGTTCGAGCGGCGTTACCGCGGCGAACGACCGCCACGCCGGAGAACCCTTGATCCTCTTTAACGGCGGCTGGCTCGGGCAGATCATCGCGCGCGACGCGTGGAGTTCCACGCAGGCGGCGACCCTGATGAAGATCGGCTGCCGCACCGCCGCGAACCACGACCACGCCGACGCGGGACAGTTCCAGATCTGGTATAAGGGGATGCTCGCGGGCGATACCGGCTCCTACGACGTTTACGACGACACGCACTTTACGTACTATCACCAGGCGACGATCGCGCACAACAGTATCCTGATCAAAAAGGGGTCCGGGACCTACAACGTCGGAAACCAGAAACAGCCGAGCGAGTCGGGCGGCTACGACAACTGGATGACCGATACCTACAAGACGGGCACCGTGACGGGCTACCAGTACGGCTATTACGACTGGACGGAGGAAGATCCCGCCTACGCCTACGTCGCAGGCAATATCACCCCCGCGTACGACAACAACCGGGCGACAGAGGTCACCCGCCGGATGCTGACCGTCTTCGACACCGCCGATGAAAACGAGGAACTCTACTTCTTCGTCTTCGACAATATCACGGCGACCAGCGGAAGCTACAAAAAGACCTTCCTGCTCCACGTTCCGGCGGATCCGACGATCAACGGTAATAAGGTCACCGTCGTCAACCCGTACGGCGGGAAACTGGTCCTGCAGAACGTGTTCGGCGGCGACACCATCACGAAGATCGGCGGCGCGAATCAGAATTACAAGGTCAACGGCTACCAGCTGACCCCGACCAACAGCGGCAACGACGGCTATTGGGGGCGCGTCGAGATCAGCCCGAAGACCGGCAACGCGACCGATCAGCTGCTGAACGTCATGTACGTCTGCGACGAGGACGATCCAACCGACCTCACCGCGACCGCGATCTCGAACGGAACGGTCAAAGGCGCGGTGCTCGGCAACACGGCGGCGGTCTTCATCATCAGCGCCGCCCGCCGCACGACCTCGTTCGAGTTCGAAAACGGCGCAGCCGCCGGGACCTACAAATACTATATCTCGGGCGTCGCCGCGGGCGACTGGAACGTGTCGGTCGGCGGTACCCCCGTCGGGATCGCGCGGGCGACGGAGGAGGGCGGACTGCTCGTCTTTACCGCTCCCGCCGGGACGGTCACGCTGACCCCGCGCGAAGACGCGGGTCTGACGTGGAACGATACCCTCGGGGATAACGGCTGGGTCGAGGCGGACTTCACGGTTCTTCCCTGATTTTCGATTCTTATACTCCGTGAGTTTCACCCAAAAAGTCAGAATCTTTTCGGCGTTCCGAGAACACGGTTTTGCGGAACCCGACGTTCGTCTGAAAAAACGGAACCAGGATAAGGAGGCAATTGTGCAAAAAAAGAGTACCTGTAAAAGAACCCTGCCGCTTTTGCTTTTATTGGCGGCTTTGATCGTCACCGTTGCGGTGATCGTTTCGGTCACGGCGACGGCGGACGGCGCAGAGATCCGGGATTTCTCCTACCAGACCCTCACGGCGCTGGATCTCAAGGAGGACGACCGGACTGACGTCCGGTTCGTTTGCACGATCGGCAAACTGAGCTACAACGAGGTCGGCTTCGTCGTTTCCAAGAGCAATTCTACCCCGACGATCGGCGATGCGAACTGCTACAAGGCGGGGACCCAAACCGTTTACTCCACCATCACGGAGGACGGCACGCCTCGTACGGCGGATCCCGGGCGTTACTGGGTCGCGGTCAAATTGACGAATATCCCGCACTCCTATTTTGACAGCCCGCTCTACGTCCGCGCCTTCGTCACCGACGGGAACGGCACCCGCTACTCCGACGTGGGGTCCTTCACGATCTGCTCCGCCAAGGGGCATACGCACGAGATCCGCGAATCGGAATACGAAATGATCGGCGGTACCGCCGCGATGAACGTCGTCGGCACCAAGATCGGGCATTGCAGCGGCTGCAATCTCGACAACGTGACGCAGTACGACGCGACCACTTCTCTTGAGTACAAGAAGTGGTCCAAAAACCAAACGTCGAGCTGGATCGACGAACGTCAGTTTTCCGATATTCTACGTGGCGGCAAGCACTTCTATCCCGACGCCTCCAACAATTACGAGGGCAACGACCTCTACGCAGAGTTCTCGATCCTCTGGAACGAGACGCTGCTCAATTTCTCCGGTTCTGCGGGCGACTGCGGTTGTTTTGAAACGGTATTTGCTTCCGGAATAACGAACGCCACCACGTACGGCAATCCCAGATTGATCGCGTTTTGCGCTCTGACCGAGAACGCCGACCTCTCCGGCTCGAAGTTCGCGGGCGCGTTTGAGTACCCCTGCACGCAGATCCAAACGTCCGCGGCGGGCAACCCCTATCCGAATATGATCCACGACGGCGGTACTTACTCCGATTACCCGAACCTCGGCGGCGCAGACCCCGATCATCCCGAATACGGCTGGCACCGCATCGGTATCAAGTACCACGAAGACGTGATCAACCTTGACGCGGTCGCGAGTTCCGGCGCAGACGCGCAGTACAAATTGACCGTCACCGTCTATATCGACGGTCAGGTCGTCTCGATTCTGAATAGCGAGACGGTGAGCTGGACGAATTCTTCGGTGTACAAACTCTATAAAGTCGAGAAGGTCGGCAACGAACTGAAATACACCGATATCAACGGCAATTATTACTTCCTGCTGTTCAAGCTGG
>JAGCYR010000032.1 GCA_017960705.1 Clostridia bacterium
CGTCGGCGATCCCGGCAACGTCAAGGCGTCGGGCATCATGGCGTCGATCGCGGACTTCCACATCAACGGGCTGGGCGATAACGTCAAGACCATCCGGATCGGCTCGATCCTCGAACTCTACCGCTACGAGACCGACGATCCGCTCGATCCGAACTACGGAACGTGGTATAAGGACGACGCGCGGACCGTCCCCGCCGACGGCATCATGGCGAAATTCGCCGAGCTGACGGTCGAGGATCTGAAGGACTCGTCCAAGGTGACCGCCAAGACCAAGACCATCCTGATCGGCGACGCGATGGGCTACGTCTACGACGGAGGCGTCTGGTACACCGACGACACGCTCGCCACCCCGGTCACCGGGATGATGAAGGCGCTCGCGCCCAAGACCGTCGGCGAAATGGACACCGTTTCGACCACCGTTCCGGTCGGCGAACTGCTCGGTTACGAGAAGGTGGGCGACATCTGGTACTCGACCTACGTCGGTCCCGCCGATCCCGGCAACGTGGAGGCGTCGGGCGTCATCGGCGCGATCTGCGACTCCTACGTCGACACGCTCTCGAACGATATCGAGGAGATGCAGCTCGGCAAGGTGCTGTCGCTCTACAAGTACAACAACGAACTCGACCCGCTCGACCCCAAGAACGGCAAGTGGTACAAGGACCGCGCCTACACCGAGGAGGCGACCGGCGTGATGGTCAGCTTCGCGGATATGAAGATCAAGGACCTGTCGGATGAGACCAAGGTCTCCGCGAAGTCGGTCAACGTCGTGATCGGTTACGCGATGGGCTACGCCTACGACGGCGGCGTCTGGTACACCGACAGCACGCTCGCGACTCCGGTCACCGGCGTGATGAAGTCGCTCGCGCCCAAACGGGTCGGCGAACTGAACGACATCACCCACACGATGACGGTCGGCGAGATCATGGGTTACGAGAAGGTGGGCGGCGTCTGGTACTCCGCCTACGATTCCGAGCATCCCGAAACCGGGAAAGCGACCGGAGTGATCCAGGCGGTCGCGGACAGCACGATCGACAACCTCGAATCCGACCTGAACAACACCAAGGTCGGCAAGATCCTCGGCTATACCTACAACGAGGGCGAGCATTGGTGGTACGACGGCGTGTCCAAGACCTCGACCATCATCAACACCATCTCGGATACCAAACTCGATCAGCTCGGTACGCGGATGAGCAACCTGACCGTCGCCGATATGTTCTCCGACGACGAACGGGCGAGCGGCTTCCTGTCGCTCCTTCCGGCTGAAGCGCGGCTCGACGAGCTCGGCGGCAGCGGCGCGAACTCGATGACTTCGATCTTCACCAATACGAAGATGGGCGTTTACATCTCGAAGGGGCTGATCACCTTCACCCCCGCCACCGAGGAGAAGCTCGACCTTGCGTTCGGCGCGGATCCGAACACGGGCTGGAGAGGGAAGACCATTCAGCAATTTTTGGATAGTATAATGACGTTCGTACCTTAAAATCTTCAAGAGCCGCAGGTCCCTGCGGCTCTGCTTATAAGGAAAGGGGGGTGGTCTGTGAAAATCGGTTCGTTTCAGCGTGAAACCCCGCTTTTCTTAGCGCCTATGGCGGGCTATACCGACCGCGCGGCGCGGCTGATCTGCCGGAAGTTCGGCGCGGATTTCGTCGAGAGCGAGATGGTCTCCGCCCGCGCCCTGGTCTATCAGGATCGGAAGTCGGCTCCGCTTGCACGACTGCTCGAAGACGAACTCCCCGGCGCCGTGCAGCTCTTCGGTTCGGACCCCGCGATCATAGCGGAAGCCGCGAAGATCGTCGCTCGGGGGACCGCAGGGGGCGCTCAACCCACCGCGATCGACCTCAACTTCGGCTGCCCGGTTCGGAAGATCGTTTCCAACGGAGAGGGCTCGGCTTTGATGCGCGATCCGAAGAAGATCGCCGCGATCGTTTCCGCCGCCGTCCAAGCGACAAGTCTCCCCGTGACGGTCAAGATCCGCGCGGGATGGGACGCCGCCGAAAAAAACGCCGCCGAGTGCGCGAGAGCCGCCGAAGCCGCGGGATGCTCCGCGATCTTTCTCCACGCCAGAACGCGCAGCCAGTTCTATTCCGGCGCCGCCGATCTCTCGGTGATCCGGGAGGTCAAGCGGGCGGTTTCGGTCCCCGTCGTCGGCAACGGCGATATCACCGACGCGGAAAGCGCAAGGCGGATGCTGCGCGAGACCGGATGCGACGGCTTGATGGTCGGGCGCGCCGCCGTCGGATGCCCGTTTTTGTTCCGCGAGATCCGCTTAGCGATCGACGGAAAGCCCGTCCCGCCCGTCACACCCGCCGAGCGGCTCGAGACCGCGCTGTTGCAGCTCGATCTTGCAATCGAAGATAAGGGCGAGAAGATCGCCGTGCTCGAATCGCGCAAACAGGCGGCGCAGTACCTCTTCGGGCTCCGCGACGCCGCCTCCTACCGGCGCGAGATCTGCGAAGCGAAGACAAGGGACGAGGTCGCCGAGATTTTGCGGAGAGCCCTGTGCAAAGAAGAATAAAAAACGAAAAGGAGATAAACAAGATGACGCTTGCCACCATTTGCGATTTCCTGCGCGACGCCGGGACCTACTACCTCGCGACCGTCGAGGGTGATCAGCCGCGCGTACGCCCCTTCGGAACGGTCCTGCTCTACGACGGCAAACTCTGCGTCCAGACCGGAAAGAAAAAGGACGTCGCCAAACAGATCGACCGGAATCCCAAGGTCGAACTCTGCGCCTTCACGGACGGCAAATGGCTCCGGATCGCGGGCGAGATGGTTGAACTCGACGACCGCGACGCCCGCATCGCGATGCTCGACCGCTACCCCGAACTGAAAGCCATGTACGACCCCGACGACGGCAACACCGCGGTCTACTGCTTCACCTCGGGCAAAGCCACGCTCTGCTCCTTCGCCGCCCCGCCCGAAACCTTGGCGTTCTGATGACAAAGAGCAACAATCACCTCTATCCTGCTTTCCATATACGCAAATGGGTTGATCAGGGAGGAAAAATATACGATAAAAAGAAAGCAGTTGAAAAAAGAATCCGTCGTATTAATCCGCGAAAGGATTTCTCTGCAGTATACTACTACTCATTGGGCGAAAAAGACGATGGGTTAGAGAACCGCATTTCTTCTTTTGAATGCGAAATCGCCCCGTTGATTGAGCAAATCGATACTGCTACAGAGTCTGTAAACTTGAAGCGAAAACAATTGGAATTGTTAAAATTGTACTGTTCTCTATGCGCCAATCGTCATTCTAACACCTGCGAAGTTATCAAAAGCGACGAATCTGGAATCTATAGAAGTAATCATTATCTAATTGGAACACATAGAATCGAAACGCAAAAAGATGCCGTTGAAATAACGACAAGGATAGTCAAGGAGTTCGAGAGGATAAGAGAAGCTTCCAAAAAAACAAATCAAGATAATAGCAAGCAGTATGTTAATGCGTTTACTTTAGGGTTGCATCTTGCAATTTTTCGCTCTGAAACTCCGATGGTGATGATATCTGACAGGTTTTGCATTCTCGAAAACACAATAGATTCCGATCATTTGTTTTCGTATATCCCCGTATCTCCTCGAACGGCTTTGCTGTTAGTTAAGAGCAAGTATTATTATGATTTTGAACATTTTGAAAGCACTTGTATAAGATTTGGGAACAAATATGGCTTGGGAACTCCTGATCCATATTTATCAGACTTACTTGGCGCGGAAGTGGGGTTATATGAAGATCGGTTGTTCCGCGCTGCATACAAAGATGAATTGATGACCGAACCGGCAGATGACACCTGCGAATCACTTTATGTAAAGATTCAGAAGTTACCAAAAGAGGTGTTTAGATTGTTTAACTCAATTTATTGCGAAGACGGGGAAAAAGTTTTATACTGCGATAAAAAGGAGTTAGAGTACGCACTGTCTCATCAATTGAATTGTCGGGATATTAAAGTGAGTCTTTAATACTTTTTCGACAATAAACCGGCGCTCCGATTTCGGAGCGCCGGGGTTTTAATTTGAGATTGTGGGTTTAATTCTTCTTCCCGAGCAGGATCGTGATGCCCTCGTCCTCGATCTCGACGGTGGAGAGGGGAGAGGCGACCGACCCGACCTCGGCGAGGGTCTCGCCGCAGATGAACGCGACCCACTTTTCGGGCAGTTTGCCGTTTGCGACCTGCAGAACGATCCGGTCGGTGATGGCGAGTCCCGCGCTCTTGCGGGCGTCCTGCACGTTCCGGACGATCTCGCGCGCCAGTCCCTCGTCCTTGAGGTCGTCGTCGATCGTGAGGTCGAGGGAGACCACCATCCCTGCTTCGCTCGCGATGAACGCGCCGTCCTTCGCGGTATACTTGACGAGGATGATCTTCGCGTCCATCTCCTCTTCGCCGCCGTCGAGTTTGACGGTCACGGCGTCGCCGTGGAGCGCGAAGGCGCCGGTCTTGACCGCCTTGATCACGGCGGGCAATTTATCGGGGCAGAGGGCGCGGATCTCGTTGAAGTTGGGATCGTATCCGACCGACGCGATATCGTCCACGCGGTCGATGAAGAGCACCTCTTTGACGTTCATTTCCTCCGCGATGACGGCGGCGAAGGGTTTGATCGATTCGGTCGCGGCGGGGTCGGAGAGGGCGATCTTCAAGGTGCGGAGCGGCTGGCGGTTCTTGATCCGGTTCTTCTGCCGGATCGAGCGCGCGAGCGAGATCAGCCTCTGCACGAGGTCGACCTGCTCGACGAGTTTATCGTCGCGATAGGTCTCGGGGATATTCGGCCAGGCGGCGAGATGCACCGACTCGTTCCCGGTCAGGATGCGGTAGATCTTTTCCGAGACGATCGGGGCGACGGGAGCTAACAGCTTGGTGAGGTTGACCAGCACGTAGTAGAGCGTGTCGTACGCCGCCGCTTTGTCCTCGGAGTACCCCGACGCCCAGAACCGCTTGCGCGAGCGGCGGATGTACCAGTTGGTCAGCCCGTCCACAAGCGAGGCGATCGCGTCGACGTAGCGGTTGACGCGGTAGGCGTTCATATTCTCGGTGATGGTCTTTTCGGTCTGCTCGAGCTTCGCGAGGATCCACCGGTCGAGCTGGTTGCCGCTCTCGGGGAGACCCGCTTTCGGCTCGAAATCGTCGATATTCGCGTAGGAGATAAAGAAGTTGCAGGCGTTCCAGAAGGGAAGCACGATCTGCTGATACGCGTCGAGGATCCCCGCCTCGTCAAAGAGCAGATCGCCGATCAGCATGGCGTTGGTCTGGTACAGATAGAGCCGGAAGGCGTCGGTACCGAACTTCTTCATCAGTTCCATCGGGTCGGTGTAGTTCTTCGAGGATTTCGAGAGTTTTTTGCCGTCTTTGGCGAGGATGGTGCCGTGCACGACGCCGTTCTTGAACGCCGGACGGTCGAAGAGCGCCGTCGAGAGGACGTGCAGATAGTAGAACCAGCACCGGATCTGCCCGGTGTATTCCACGACGAAATCGGAGGGGAAGTGATTCTCGAACCACTCCTTGTTTTCAAACGGATAGTGCTTGGACGCAAACGGCACGCTCCCGCTCTCGAACCAGCAGTCGAGGACCTCGGGTACGCGGGTCATCTTCGCGCCGCAGTCGGGGCAGGGGAAGGTGATCTTGTCGAGGTACTGCCGGTGCAGATCGTCGGGGCGAACGCCCGAGAGCTTCTCGATCTCGTCGATGGAGCCGACGACGACCTTCTTGTTGCAGTCGGGGCAGGTCCAGATCGGGATCGGAGTACTCCAGTAGCGGTTGCGCGAGATGTTCCAGTCGCGCGCGCCCGCGAGCCAGTTGCCGAACCGACCGTATTTGACGGTCTCGGGCATCCAGTTGATCTTGCCGTTGAAGTCGATCAGCTTGTCCTTGATCTTGCCGATATTGAAGTAGTAGGCGTCCATCGCCTTGTAGATCAGGGGGCGTTTGCAGCGCCAGCAATGCGGATAGTTGTGGACGATCGACCCGTCCGCGACGGCGATCCCACGGTCGTACAGCCAGCGGATCACCACGGGGTTCATCTCGATCACGTTCTTCTCCTCCTGCAGGGGGTAGAAGTCGGTGATCTCGGGGGTGAAGCGTCCCTTCGCGTCGACCGGATTGACCAGCGGGATGCCGTTGTTCTTGCAGGTCCAGTAGTCGTCCTCACCGAACGCCGGCGCGGTATGCACGATGCCGACGCCCTCGTCCGACCCGACGTAGTCCGCCGAAACGACGCGGAACGCGCCGTCCTTCTTGCGGTCGGCAAAGTAGGGGAAGATGGGCTCGTACCCGATCCCGAGCAGGTCGCTGCCCGCGCACTCGCGGACGATCGCCGGGGTCTCACCGAAGACCTTGACGAAATTCTTCAGGGTGTCCTTGCAGGCGACGAAGATCTCCTCGCCCACGTCGACGAAGGCGTAGCGAAGATCACGGCCCACCGCGAGGCAGAGGTTGGACGGCAGGGTCCAGGGGGTGGTCGTCCAGGCGAGCAGACAGACGGGTTTTCCGTTTTCGACGAGCGCAGTCTTGAATTTGACCGCCACCCAGCGATCCTGACGCGGGCGGGTCGAATCCGATTCGCGGGTGTCCGAGATCGAGAGCGAGGTCTCGCAGTGCGTGCAGTAGGGGGTCACGCGGTAGTCGCGGTAGATCAGCCCCTTGTCGTAGCAGGTCTTGAACGCCCACATCACGCTCTCCATAAAGGGCGTGTTCATGGTCTTGTACGCGCCGTCGTAATCCACCCAGCGCGCCATCTGCTCGACGTACTCGCGCCACGCCTCGTTGTTGTTCGAGACGATCTCGCGGCACTTGTCGTTGAAGACGTCGATCCCGATCGACTTTTCGATCTGGTTCTTATCTTCGATCCCCATCTGCACTTCCGCCTGGTTCTCGATGGGAAGCCCGTGGCAGTCCCAGCCCCAGACGCGCGGAACGCTGTAGTTGTTCATCGTCCAGTAGCGGGAGATCATATCCTTGATGAACGAGACGAGGACCGTCCCGTGATGCGGTTTGCCCGTCGGGAACGGAGGCCCGTCGTAGAAGACGATCTCGCCCCCGGTCGGCTGTTCGACCGACTTCTCGAAGGTGTGATCGTCCTTCCAGTATTTCAGGACTTCCGGTTGGATCTCGGAAAAATCCGGTTTGGAGGACAGTTCTTCAAACTTCATTGTCCACGGTTCCTTTCGGCAAAACTGCATAATGATTTTTCATTATAACATCTGTGTATAAAAAAGTCAAGAGAAAACTGCGCCCGTAAGTGCGTCCGTGCGGACGCGGGCGCAACGAGGTGTTCCGCGGGTGCGCTCGGTAATGATCGCGCCGCGCATCGGGGCAGGGGACCCCGCGCGGCATATCGCGTTTTTGCGGCGCAAAAACATATCGAGCCGTGAGAGCCGTCTCACGGCATATCAAGTGAAGCGCCGGACAAATCCGGCGCTTCACATATCGCGCGAGAGCGTCAGCGAACGCATCTCTCCCCGATCGCCGGTTCTCCGTCCTCGTTCTCGAGATAAAAAACCGAAACGTGCTCGAAAACGCCGGTCTCCTTGTTCTTCTTGTTCGGGGTGTGGAAAACGATCCGCTCCCGCCCGTCGAAGCCGCGGAAGATCATCCCGTGTCCGCCGTCGAAAACGAAGTCCGGGCGCGCCCCGCGGCGGTAGAGGGTCTTCAACTGGCTCCACTTCCCGTCGAGCTTGCCGTTGTCGGAACCCGCGAGCGCCACGACGTAGCCGTCGCTTGAAAAGTTCGACCAGATCATCCGCAGTTCCCCCGCGTCGGTGCGGTAGAGGAAGGGACCGTCGGTGACCCCCTGCGTCGCCCATTCGGGGTCGCGTGCGAAGAAGAGCGTGATCGGTTTCGTGATCCCCCGCGAGAGGTCGTCCGAGAGCCGCATCGCGACCATGCTCCCGTTCCCCTCGGGCATGCAGGTCCACTCGTGGACGAAGATCAGCCAGGGGTTTTCATCCGAATCGAGAAATAACGTCCCGTCAATGGCGTCCCAATCGAGGGGAGACAGAACCGAGACGTGCGCGAACGGACCGAGCGGGTCCGTCGCCCGGTAGACCGAGATCTGCCGGTGCTTGTTGCTTTTCGCGCGCACCGAGGTAAAGAGGTAGAACGCCCCTTTGTAGTAGTGACATTCGGGCGCCCAGAACCAGCTGCCCTCGCCGTCGAAATCGTCGGGCTTTTGAAAGACGGGCACCGGTCCCGACCAGGTTGCAAGGTCGGTCGACGTCAGGCACTCGACCCCCTTTTCCTCCGCCGTGCGGTAGAGGTAGTAGACCCCGTCGTAGGGCAGGATGAACGGGTCGCGGCAGAAGAGGCGCTCCCCCTTGCGGCACGCGATCGGAAGATCACGGGGGACGTTCGGACGGTTCTCGTTTGCGACCGGGATAAACTCGTTTGAAAACTTCATTTCGGCTCTCCTTTTTCGGGGGCGATCCCCCGTTTCAACCTACAAAATTATAGCACGCTTGCGCCAAAACTGTCAAGCCGTACAACGCCGTTCGCGGCAATTCATTTTGCCTTCCCCTTGAGGGTTAGCGACACCAAAACTATCCGGCGGAGAGTTTTGGAGAAGCGGTGTCACCCAAAGAACCCGTTTGAAGAAGCGAACCTGCGAGCGACACGCAAACGGGATTCGACGGTGACTGGATAAGGTGGC
>JAGCYR010000033.1 GCA_017960705.1 Clostridia bacterium
GCGTCGGGAGACCACGCTCACGTTCACCGCGCCCGGCGAGGGCGACCTGACCTATTACGTTTCGGGCGTGAAAGCCGGACCGTGGACGGTTTCGGCGAACGGACAGCAGAAGTCCGTGAAGGTCACCGAGGAGAGCGGGTTCCTCACCTGTACGGCGCCCGCGGGCGTCGAGATCTCGCTGATCCCGTCGTGACGGCGCAGGACGTCGACGTTTTCCCCGGAACGGGGATGAAGCAAAAAACGAAAAGGGAACTGTTATGAAAAAAGCACTTTATCTTGCGGCGATCGTTCTGTGTCTCGTTCTCTCGCTCTCGGCGCTGACCGCCTGTTTCGGAGGGGGAGAGACCGACGAGACCGATCCCCCGGAGACCGAAGCCGATGCCCACGAACACGTCTGGGACGAGGGCGAGGTCGTCAGAGCGGGCAGCTGCGACGCCACGACCAAAGAGGAGACCAAAGGCGAGATCCGCTATACCTGCACGGTCTGCGGAGAGACCAAACTCGAAGAGGTCGACGGTCACACCTGGGACGACGGGCGGGTGATCGACGCCGCCGACTGCATCCATACCGGTATGCGGATGTATACCTGCACCGTCTGCAGATCCAAGAAGACCGAATCGATCCCTCCCAACGGGATGCACAACTTTAAGGACGAGGACGGCTATCTCGCCGTCGAACCGACCGAGAGCTCCGCGGGTCAGCGCGCCGGGATCTGCTCGATCTGCGGCGCCGTCAGCCTCGTGGAGGACGAAATGACCTACGCAGAGTACAGTTCCAAACTCAACGCCTCCCAAACGGCGATCAACGCGTTCAAGACCGATTCGTTCGGGGGCAGACAGCATACCCAGATGTCGACCACCGCGTATTCCGCCCCCGGCGCCTATCCGACGGCGGGAGAACATCCGCGTATCCTGATGAACAAGACCACCGTCGAACAGGTGCGCGCCGCGATGCAGGATCCCGCGAACGCCGCCCACGTGACGGCTCTGATCGAATCGGCGAACAGCGCCGCTTCGGGGAAGGTCACCGAATACAGCGCCGGCATCCTCAACTGCGCGCGGGCGAAGGCGTTTCTGTACCAGATGACCGGCGTCGAGCTCTACGGCTACGACGCGATCCGGATAATGAAGGAGTTTATTACCAATTATACGTCGGTCGGAAGCAGCGGCGATCCCTGCCGGAAATACGGCGAGATCATGTTCGCGACGGCGGTCGTCTACGACTGGTGCTACGATCTGCTCACCGCGTCCGACAAGACGCAGTTCATCTCGGGCGTCGAGCACAAGGTCGTGAACGGTTCCCACATGGAGGTCGGCTTCCCGCCGTCGGGACAGTGGGCGATCACGGGGCACGGGTGCGAGCGCCAGATCCTGCGCGATTACCTCTCCTTCGCGCTCGCCGTCTACGACGAGGAGCCGACGTGGTATCAGTTTATCGGCGGGCGTATCTATCAGGAATACGTGCCGGTCCGCGATATCTATTACGAGGCGGGCTTCTATCCGCAGGGCGTTTCGGTCTACCTGTCTCTCCGTTTCGCCTCAGACCTCTGGAGCGCGTGGCTGCTCAAATCCGCGACCGGGGATATGCCCTACGACGCCGTCGGGATGAAACAGGTGATGCACTCGGTCTACTCCTACGTCGTCAACGGTGCAAACGAGTTCTTTGAGGAGGGCGACGACGAGAACAGATCCGGCGCCGAGAATCTGAAACAGTTCGCGACCCCCTCCCTGATCTCGGCGTATCTCTTCAACGACTCGACGGCGATGAGCTGGGCGGCGTTCGGAAACTACGCGTATATCGAAAAGCCGTTCGTTCTGATCCTGAAATCGAGCGGCGTCGAGGGCACGGCGGCGACGCGCCACGAGGGGCTTGACCTGATCCTCTACAACGGCGGCTGGCTCGGGCAGATGATCGCGCACAGCAACTGGACCAGTTCCGGCGCTGCGGTCTATATGAAGATCGGGAACCACACCACGGCGAACCACGACCACGCCGATTCGGGCTCGTTCCAGATCTACTACAAGGGATTGCTCGCGGGCGACTCGGGCTACTACGACAAGTACGACTCGAACCACCATCTGAATTATCACAAGTCGACCATCGCGCACAACTCGATCGTTCTGCAGAAGGGATCGACCCTGATCCAGCAGAAACGGCCGCCCGAAATGAAGGCGCTGGATCCCTCGTCCTACGACCGGGCGTGGTCCAACAGCCAGTATCAGTTCGGGACCACCACGGGACACGAGGGCGCGTATCTCGACGAGGCAGAGACGCAGCCGAAGTACGCCTACATCGCGGGCGATATCGCGAAGGCATATACCTCGACCGTCACCCGGCTCGACCGTCGGATGCTCGCGGTCTACGACACCGGGAACCCCGACGTGCCGATGTACTTTTTCGTCTACGACAATATCACCGCGAGCGACAGCTCGTATCAGAAGGTATTCCTCCTGCATACCAAGACCGAACCGACCGTTTCGGGCAAGACCGTGACCGTCGTAAACGGCGACGGGAAACTGGTGTTGCAGAACGTCGTCGGCAATACCACGCTCTCGAAGGTCGGCGGCGCGGGACATAACTACGACGTCGGGGGCAGCCAGATCGCCACGCAGAACGGCGAGGACGACGGCTACTGGGGCCGCGCGGAGATCAAGACCGCCGCGGGCAACACGAACGACGTTATGCTGAACGCGATGTACGTCTGCGACAAGGCGAAATCGCCCGAGGGACAGACCGCGACCGCGATCTCGAACTCCATCGTGACCGGGACCGTGATCGGAAAGGTCGCCGCGATCTTCGTCAACGCCGCGACGAGACGCACGACCGCGCTCACCGTCACCGCCCCCGGAACGGGAGAACTGACCTACTATATCTCGGGCGTTCAAGCCGGGAAATGGATGGTCACGGCGGGCGGCGTTTCGCAGACCGTCACCGCCACGGAGGACGGAGGACTGCTCGTCTTTACCGCTCCCGCGGGACAGGTCTCGCTCTCTCCCCAATGACCCGATCACAACAATTACCCTTGACCGCGCCGATTCCGGCGCGGTCAAGGGTTTGTTTCGGGGGTCTCTGTGCGGACGCTTTTTCGTTTTGTTTTGCGGGTGTTCACAATTTATTTACAAAGTTATGTTATAATAATCAATCAAGGAAAACCATTTGACGACAACGCGGGACGGGAGGGAAACCGCCCGTCCCGTTCTCCGCTCCGCCGGACGGAAAGAGACCCCGGCGGGGAAGAAAGGAAACGATATGAGCCAAACGGACAAACCCGAAAACGAGAAGAAGGGGACCGCGATGATCAAGGTAGAGCACCTGGTCAAACGCTACGGCGGCGCCGCGTTCGCTCTCGACGACGTGAGTTTCGAGATCGGAGAGGGCGAGATCGTCGGTCTGCTCGGTCCGAACGGGGCGGGCAAGAGTACGGCGATGAACATTCTGACCGGCTATCTGTCCACGACCTCCGGTAAAGCGGAGATCGGCGGGGTGGATATCCTCGAGAATCCGATCGAGGCGAAAAAAATGATCGGGTATCTTCCCGAGCAGCCCCCGGTCTACCCCGATATGACGGTGACCGAGTATCTCCGCTTCGTCTACGAACTGAAGGGGTGCAAGTTCCCGCGGGAGCAGTATCTTGCGGACGTGATGGCGGCGGTCAAGATCACCGACGTCAAAGAGCGGCTGATCCGCAACCTCTCGAAGGGGTACCGGCAGCGGGTCGGGATCGCGCAGGCGCTGATCGGGGACCCGAAGGTCATCATCTTCGACGAGCCGACCGTCGGCCTCGATCCCAAGCAGATCCTCGAGATCCGGAACCTGATCCGCAATCTCGGGCGCACGCATACCGTCATCCTCTCGACCCACATCCTCGCGGAGGTGCAGTCGGTCTGCGAACGCATCGTCATCATCAACCACGGGCGCATCATCGCGAACGAACGCGCCGAGGACCTTGCCCGCGTGATCGAGGACAACACCCATTTCCGCTACGCCGTCGTCGGCGACAAGAACGCCGTGATCGACGGGCTGAAGGGCGTGCAGGGCGTCGCTTCGGTGACCCCGATGAACGAGCGTGAGGGCGACGCCTTCCGCTACCTCGTCGAGGGCAAGCGCGGCGTCGACGTCCGGCGCGGCGTGTTCCGGGTCTGCGCAGAGCGCGGCTGGCCGATCCTTTCGCTCGGAGCGGTCGGGGACGACCTCGAAAGCATCTTCATCCGGCTGGTCGACCGTTCGGACAAAGAGATCGACCGGAAATAACGCGGCGAAACCAAAGAAAGGGCTCCTCCGGGAGGGGGAGGGAAATCGACAATGTCTGCCATCTATAAACGGGAACTGCACGCCTACCTGACCTCCGCGATCGGGTACGCTTTCATCGCGCTCTTCTTCGCCGTGTCGGGGGGCGTCTTCGTCTACACGACGCTCTACTCGGGAACGGCGAATCCCGCCAACTACTATACGTATATGCTGGTCTTCTTCGTCATCCTTCTGCCGATCCTGACGATGAAGTCTTTCAGCGAGGAACGCAAGCTCCGCACCGAACAGCTGCTGCTGACGGCGCCGGTCTCGATCCCCGCGATGGTGATCGCGAAGTTCCTTGCCGCCATGACCATCTTCTCTTCCTGCACCGTTCTCTGCTCCTGCTCGTTCCTTCTGCTCGCGAAATACGCGACGGTGCGCGCGGCGACGGTGTTCGGCAATCTGATCGCCATCCTGCTGGTCGGCGGGGCGTTCATCGCGATCGGGCTGTTCGTCTCGGCGCTCACCGAGAACCAGCTCGCGGCGGCGATCGGCACGGTGGGGATCATCCTCCTGTTCTTCGTCGTCTCGGCGCTCAACAGCTTTATCCCGGTCTACTGGATCCGGTTCGTCCTTTCGGGCGTCTCGATCTTCAGCCGGTTCGGCAATTTCACGCAGGGCGCGTTCGACTTCTCGGCGCTCCTCTACTATCTGTCGGTGATGGCGGTATTCCTGCTCCTGACCGGGCGGGTGTACGACCGCCGCCGCTATCGGTAAGGGGGCAGTATGAGCCGATTGAAAGAAACGGCGAAGGGTCTTGTCCGCCGCGCCGGAGGGCGGGGCGGGATCGGCGCCGCGACGGTGATCGTCGTGATCGCGCTGCTCGTGATCCTGAACGTCATCGTTTACGCCCTGAGCGCGAGATATTCGTGGTATCTCTACACCGCCCCCCGCTACGAGCATACGATCGGGGATTCCTCCGAGATCTTCTTCTCCGACCTCGATCAGGGGCGGGAGCTCAAGATCCGCTTCTGTATGAACGAGGAGGATCTGGAGGGAGATTCGGCGTACCGTCTGGTGCTCGAGACCGCGCGCCAGTTCGCCGAGAAATACGATTTTATCTCGGTCGATTTCATCAACATCGTCGTCAACCCCGACGAGGTGTCGCGCTATAAGTACGGCGCTGCGCCCGAACGCGACGAGAACAACAACAAGATCAAGAAGAACAGCGTGACCAAAACCAGCGTCGTGTTCGATATGGGGGGCAACGACTTTACCGTCGCGAACCTTCCCGCCTTCTTCATCCTCGACAGCCGGCAGTATATCACCGGCTACGACGGGGAACGGGTGATGTCCGCCCTGATCCACCGGACGATGGCGGACGAGCGTCCCGTCGCCTGCTTCACGCAGGGACACGGCGAGACTTCGAGCGAACTGCTCTACAATATCCTGGTCTGCGCCGGCTATTCGATCGCGACGGCGGACCTCGCCAAGGAGGAGATCCCCGAGGGAACGTCGCTCCTGATCGTCTCCAACCCGCTCTACGACTTCGAGACCGGAGCCGCCGGTTCCGGGATCGTCTCGGAGATCGAACGGCTGAACGAGTTCGCCGAGGCGGGCGGGACGGTCTTCGCGATCCTCGACCCGCTGATCACCGACCTCCCGCACCTGAACGCCTACCTCGAGGGGTGGGGGCTCTCGCGCCGCGAGGGAACGGTGCGCGATATGATCAACTCGCTTACCGCCGACGGCTACGCGGTGTCGACCTCGTTCTCGTCAAGCGCCCCCGGCGACGCGATCCGCGAACGGATCCGGGCGTTCTCCGACGCCGACGTGGTCCTGAAACGCGCCGCGGCGATCGACGTTACCTCCCCCGACGGCGTGACGGCGGAGCCGGTGCTTTCGGTCGGACGGACCGCTTCGATCTGGGCGGACGGAGAGAAGACCGACAGTGACGGCGGCTACGCGGTCGCCGCGTACGCAAAGCGCGAGAACGGTTCGGGCGTGTTTCTGGTCTCGAGCGTCTATATGACCTCGTCCGACGCCATCCGCACCAACGGCTACGCCAACGCCGACTTCATCTACGCAGTTCTGGAGTATTCCGACGGCGCCCGCGTCCCGCTCGGGACGAAAGTCATGCTGATCGAGACC
>JAGCYR010000034.1 GCA_017960705.1 Clostridia bacterium
CCCTCTTTCTCCGTCGGATAGGGGAGAGCCGCCCGACGGCGCGGCGCGGGGGTGATTACGGATTGGTCGATTTCGCCGCCTCGGCGAGCTCCTTGACCATATCCTTGTTGTCGCGGATCAGGCTGACCAGCTTGTTGCCCATCAGGTTGGGGGCGACGAAGATCAGCAGGATCGCGATGACGAGGGCGTAAAGACCGGTGGTCTCCGCGACGGCGCAGCCCATCAGCATCGTGGTCGTGACCGAGCCCTTGCATTCGGGCTGACGGCCGATGATCTCACACGATTTGCCGACGGCGTAACCTTCACCGATCGCGGGGCCGATCCCGGCGATCATGGCGATACCGGCGCCGAGAGCGCAGGCGGCGAAGATAAGGGCGATTGCGAGTTCCATTGATTGTTCCTCCGTTTATTGTTCTTGTGTGTAAACTGTTTTGTGGGGTTACGCGCTCTCTTTTTCGGGGGCGGCGAGCGAGATATAGAGCATAGTCAGCATGGCGAAGATGAACGCCTGCAGACACCCCGAGAAGAGATCGAAGTAGACCGAGAGAACGGCGGGACTGCCGATCTGGAAGAAGGGGATATCCCCGAGAAATCCGGGCAGCCATCCGAAGACAGCCGTCGAGAGCGCCGCGAGCCCGGCGTAGACCAGCGTGGCGATGACGCCGCCGCTCATCACGTTGCCGTAGTGACGGAACGCCATCGAGATCGGGGTCGAGAATTCGCTCAGCACGTTGAAGGGAGCGAGTACCGGGATGGGCTCGAGGAATCCCTTGACGTAGGAGCCGAAGCCGGCTTTCAGCTTGTAGTGCGTGATCATGATGAAGACCAGGATCGCCCAGCCGCCGACCACGTTGATATCCGACGTAGGGGCGTACAACCCCAGCAGCGAGAGCAGGCTCGAGAACGCCGAGAGCATCAGGATCGCGCAGACGAACGGGGGGAATCCGCCGTATCCTTCACCCATCGTGCCGGAAACGAATCCCTCGACCTTTTCGACGATGAACTCGGCGAGCACCTGCCTGGCGGATTTTCCGCGGGTGCGCATCCCCTGCGTCAGGAACAGACAGAAGAAGAGCAGAAAGAGCAGGACCAAAGCCGAGTTGACCTGCGATTCGGTCACAGGAAGGTCGCGGATCGGAGCGGGCAGGTTCTCAAAGGGAAGCCGGAGCGTGAAGTAGACCTGCGCGCCGGTGACCGTGATCCCCTCGCCGGGCGGGTTGAGGAAGAGTTCCAGCATCATCCCGGCAAAGAGCGGAAGGAGCATCAGAACGAACCACAGCCGCGTCAGAAACCGGTCGCGCCGCGTTACCGGCGGGTCGGATACGGGATATTCAGTTTTCGTCGGTTCCGTCTTCCTCACTTCCTTTCGTTTCGGTTTCTTCGCCGGTGGTCTCCGCAAGCTCGTCCGTCCCCTCGGTTTCCGTCGGGAGAGCGGGCGCTTCGCGCTTGACGGCAACGGCGCGTACGCCGATGATGATGCGCGGGAAAAAGATTGTGATCAAGGTCGACCACTTGCTGAACAGAATGACGCCGACGGCAAGCGCCGCCAGCAGAAAGAACATACGCGCGATGCGCGAGAGTTTGAGAAGTCCTTTCGCCGCCGCTTCCTCTTCGGGGGGATACGAGAGCGCGCGCGTCACGGTAACGGCGAGCAGGAAAAAGTTTAAGATCCCGGCACAAGCCGAGAGGATCGCGCCGTACAGCACGTCCGCCGTGTATTTTCCGAGCGCGAAGAAGACGCCGATCTCCGCCGCTGTGAAGAGAAGCGTGCCGATCGAAACGTAGCCGATCTCACGCTTGACCGAACGGTCAAACTTCATCTTCGCGATCTCCTTTTCCGTTTGATTCGGTCTCCCCCTCGGGCGGGGTCTTTTCGTAGGGCTCGTCCCGCGTCTCCCGGATAAACACCTTGAAGAAACGGTAGATACTGCACCCCGAGCTGATAAGACCCGCGATCAGCAGCAAGACGATCAGCCAGACGCCGATCCCGTAACGGTCGCAAAGCCACCAGCCGAGCAGGGTCAGCAGCAGCGGGGGCATGATCACCGAGAGCCCGAATTGGGTCAGATAGCCGAGAAGACGGAGCGACGCGAGAAGACCGCCTTTCTTTTTCATACCGTCACCCCCAAGAGAATCGGACTCCGGAAAGCCAAACTACAACATCCTATTATAGCATATCGCACGCGCCCGAGTCAACCTTTTTCCCGCTTTTTTGCACGGGTTTTTCGGCGTTTTTCTCCGCCGCCCTGCGCGGGGAGCGGTTTGCCGTCGCGTGCGTCCCAGCGTTCGACGTAAACGCGCGAAAAAAGCACCCGTCCCGCCCGTTTGAGGACGACCGTCCGCTCGATCGCGAATTCGTCCCCGTCCGGCTTGACGCTGACCGTTTGGGCGTAGATTGCAGAGCGGAAAGCAAAGCGGCGGCGGGCGGGGTCGGACGCAAGGTATTCCGCCCGGAGCAGGTCTGCGAGCCGCCCGGTCAGGTACTCTTCGCTTTTCCTCGCGATCTTCCCGTAAAACGACGCCGCCCCGGTTTTGCCGAAGGCGGCGTCGAAAAAAGGGGTCTCCACCCGCCAGAGAAGCAGAACGACCCCGTCCTCCTCGGCAGTCCCCGTTCTGACGTCCGTCTTTTCGGGGATTGCGAGAGAGCGGGATCGTTTCGTTCGTTTCACGGCGCGGCACCTCCTGTTCGTGTCGGTACAGGGTATGCGCCGGAAAAGGGAACTATGCTTATCCCTCGCGGTGGTGGGTGGAGAGATAGAGCCGGATGACCTCCGAGAGGGTCTTGGTCAGAGCCGCGCGTTCCTCGGGGGGCAGGACCTCGGTGCGCCGCCAGAGGTGGAGCAGCCGCTGGGAGTAGTCGTCCGAGCCCGCGTCGAGCAGAAAGTCGGCGGCGTGGATCCCGAGCAGCGGCGCGATCTTCGCGAGCTGCTTCATATACGACGTCGAGCGCCCCCGCCTCCAGTTGCTGACGGTCTTGGGCGGAAGCTCCGCGGCGTGTTCGAAGGCGACGTCGCTCTCGTATTTCAGGTCGATCAGCCGGAGGACTTTTTCCCGGATCCGTTCAGCGTCGTTTTCCATTTCCGTTTCCTTTCTTTTTGTCGGGCGTCTTTCTGCGTTTGACCGCCGAGAAGCCGAAGACCCCGACGCGCCGCCCAAGCGCGTAGTATTCTCCGTGCCCGAACGCGAGCAGATCCGCCCGCTCGAGCCGGAGCTTGCCGTTTGCGTCCATCAGATTCTCGTCGACCGAGACCGAAACGATCTCCGCGATAAAGACGTCGTGGGACCCCATCGGCAAAACCGTCTTCACCCGACACTCCAGGGCGATCGGGCATTCCGCGATGGTGGGCGCCGCCACCTCGTCGGACGGCAGGAGCGTGAAGTTGCATTTTTCAAATTTGTCGACCTTCGCCCCGGTGAAGGTGCCGCAGTAGTCGACCTGTTTCGCAAGCGCCGTCGGGGGCAGATGGAGGACGAATTCGCGGCTTCGCTCCAGCATCCCGTAGGAATGGCGGCGGGGGCGCACAGAGATATAGGTGGTCGGAGGGACCGTCGAAAGGATCCCGGTCCACGCCACCGTCAGTACGTTTTTCTCGTCTCCGTCCGCCACCGTCACCAGCGCCGGCGGGACCGGCGCCGTCAGGGCGCCGCCCTTTAATTTGATCCGTCCCATAAGCTCACTTCTTGTTCTGCATCGACTTCCACCCGGCGATAAGGAAAGGCGCGGGCAGCAGTTTCGAGAGCAGATGTTCGAGTTTGGTGTACCAGTTGGTCGTGTAGAGCGCCCGTCCGCGTTTGGCGGCTTTCACGGCGCCCCTGACGCAGCGGTCGGCTTTGAGCAGCGGCTTGCGCTTCTCCATC
>JAGCYR010000035.1 GCA_017960705.1 Clostridia bacterium
AGTCCCCAAAAGAAAAAGGGTCAAGTGCGGACCCGTCATCCGCGTCTATTAAACAGCCCCGACCGCTTGCCCGTATTCTCGTTCAGGTAGGCGATCCCGTTGATCTTCCCGACGGCGGAGACCATCCCCGTTTCAAGCGAGAGGACGGTGATCCGCATCCCCTCGCCCGCGATATGCATTTTCCCCGCTCCCGTCTCGAGGATGATCTCCTCTTCGTCGAAGGCGACGACCCCCGTGACCTCCGTGATCTCGACAGCGGAACGAGAAGTAATCGTCACCTTTTGACCCGCCGCCGTTATTTCCTCAAACCCTTTATCGGACATAACAAAACACCCCGCATCAAAGTACTAAACTCTATGCGGGGTGTTCTGTTGTTATGAACTGTCAGTTCAAGACCTCGTACATATCCGACGCGGCTTCTTTTCTGACCGTCTCACGGACGTCGGTGACGCGCACCCGAAGAACTCTCTGACCGAAACCCACTTCGATCACGTCGCCGATCTTGACGTCATAGGACGCTTTCGCGACCTTGCCGTTGACCGTAACGTGAGACGCGTCGCAAGCGTCGTTCGCAACGGTTCTCCGTTTGATGATCCGCGAAACCTTCAGAAATTTGTCAAGCCGCACGGGTAGTTACCGAAATCAGCCGTTGATGGCGTCCTTCAGGGCCTTGCTCGCGACGAACGCGGGGCGCTTGGAAGCGGGGATCTTGATCTTGGCGCCGGTGGCGGGGTTCTGACCCATTCTCTCTTTGGTGCACTTCACTTCGAAGCTACCGAAGCCGATAAGCTGGACCTTGTCTCCGTCCTTCAGGGCGTTCTGGATAGCGGCGATGGCAGCGTTGACGGCAGCCTCAGCCTCTTTCTTCTTGAGTCCGGATTCTTTCGCGACGACGTCGATCAGTTGGGTCTTGTTCATTTTGTGTTCCCTTTCTTTTGTTTTATTTGGGGTTACCGATTGTCATTATACCATTATCTTTCTGAAATATCAATCCCTTTTTAGATATTTTTTTCGATTTTTTCGTTTTTTTTTGATTATTTTGCGATTCTCTCCCATATTTTTCTATTTTCGCATTAAAAAATGCCTTTAACAGTGCCTTAAAAGGGTTTTGTGCAATATGCCCAATCTTTCTATTCCGTCCTTTTGAGACTCTTTCTATCAAAAAACCACTTCAAAAACGGGATCGACCCGACGTCCTCCCGCTTCACGGAACCGAACAAAAAGGACAGTGGAAGGTACAGCGCGCCAGAAACGGAAAGCAGTAAAAGCGTCGAAAAAGCAGACGTCCGATCCGGGACCATAGTAAGCAGGAGAAATCCGAGTGAGAAAGACAGAGCCGCCGGCAGGATCGGTCGAAACACTTCACCGACGCCTAGCCGCTTTTTCTGTCCGACCGAAAGCGCGATCAGGTCGACCGAAGCGGCGACGGCGTAGCAGAGCACCGTACCGATCGCCGCTCCGTAGATCCCGACGCGGGGAACGCCGATCAGGTAATACCCGCCCGCGACCTTCACCGCTGAACCTAGCAGCATCGCGACAACCGTGATCCACGCCCTTCCCCTTGCCTGGAGGATCGAGGACGAAACGGTCGTCAGCGCAAGAAACACGATTCCCGGCGACAGAACGGCAAGAGTCGGCGCGGCAAGCGCAGCGGAACCGGGAAGAAAGAACAGCGACAAGATCCGCTCCCCGAAAACGCCGAGCGCGATAGCTGCGGGGATCGACACGACGGCGGCGAAACGGAGCGCGCTCCGGCAGCGTTTGTCCGCCTCAACACCGTCTCCCCTCGCGAGGTCGCCCGAAACGTACGGCACGACTCCGGTCGCGATCGGAGAGATCAGGATTCCGGGGAGATTGAAGAACGGGACTGCGAGCGTGGTGTAATTCCCGAAGAGAGCCGTCGCCCCGTCGACCGTCATTCCCGAAGCGACCAGCCTTTTCATCACGAACAGAAGGTCGATCAGACCCGTGACGCTCGTGACGAACGCGCTGAAGGTGACGGGCATGGCAAGGCGGAAAAGACGTCGCGAAACGCCCCCGGATTGTTCCCGTTTTCTTCCTTTGTATTTAATGGGGACTCTTTCACGCTCGAAAAGCAGTTCGAAGAAGAGGAAAACAGATGACGCTGCGCACCCGACCGTTACTCCCCGGATGGCGGCTGCTGCGGCGTACGGAAGAGCGTATCCCATAACCAGAGCACGGCGGGCAAACCCGATCCCGAGCGCCAGTTTCAGTACCGCCTCGATCAATTGGCTGACGGCGGTCGGTCCCATCCGTTTCTTTCCCTGAAAGTAGCCCCGTATCCCACCCGAGAGCGAACAGAACAACACGGCGGGGGCGATCGACGCGATCGCGGCGGCGCTCCCCGGATTCCCGATCCGCAGGGCGATGCGGTCGGCGAAAAGCAACAGCAAAAGACACCCCGCGCCTCCGATGACGAACAGAAACAAGAGCGAGGTGAACAAAACGCGTCGTGCTCCGTTGCGGTCGTCCTTCTCCGTTGCGATCGCTTCGGAGACCAGCATCGAGACCGCGACCGGAAACCCGGTGCACCCGACGAGGAACAGCCATGAATAGACCGTGTAGCCGGTATTGAAATACCCCATCCCGAGGTCCCCGAGCTGACGCGAGAGCGGGATCTTGAAAAACAGCCCGATCAGTTTGACCGCGAGATTCCCTGCTCCGAGGATCAGAACGCCGCCGAGAAGCGAGCGTGACGCGTCTTTTTCTTTCAAAACGAACGCACCGCCTTCCGGATTGATATACATCATCCATTATATGCGGTGCGTTTGCGTTTTAACCGAAAAATTCGTGGAACAGCGACCTGTCGGAAAGATACGACGGAGAGATCGGCGGGATGGGTTCGAGACGACGGGTCAGATCCCGCGCCCGTTCGTACCACGGCGAATCGGGTGAAATGGTAGAAAGAAGCGTGATCGCGTCGTCGCGGAGCATATTGAGTTCGTACGCGTGATAGGTCGAGATCATAAAGTCACAGGCGTCGGAATACGGGAAAATGTGCTTTTCTTCGTTTGCCCGCACGGTCTCCCAGATCCGGAAAGTGAATTCGGGGGCGGTGTTGCGGAAACGGTTGTCGCGGACGAGCCGTCGCAGAAATCGGATATCGTCGATCGAAAAAACCACGTCGCCGTACCTCGCGTCCTCCCCGACCCAGAGAAAGACCGATCGGTAGGGGTGCCTGTCGAGAAGCGAGGTCACGACGGGATAAATCGCCTGGATCCCCTCGAAGAGATATATGTCTTCGGGACGGGGATAACCGAGATCGGTCGTCCCGGCGCGTTCTCCCGACTTGAAATCGAAACGCGGGATCAGAAGTCTACCGCCCGAAAAGATCGCCTCCGCGACCTCCGACAAGGCTTTTAAATCGAGCGTATCGGGCGAATCAAAGTCCAGCTTACTCCCGGTCTTCGCGGCGCGTTCGATCAATTCGGAACGGCTGTAAAAGAAATCGTCGAGCGAGATCGTGTGAACGCGTCTTCCTCCCTTTTCCAGTTCGGTGTCGAGCCGTTCTGCGGTCGTGGTCTTCCCCGAGCAGCTTGCCCCGGAGACCGTGATCAGCTTCAGGTCCTTATCGTTTGCGAGGATAGACGCGGCTTCGGTAACGCGAAGGAGAAACGCGCGATCCTCGCTTTTCACGAGTTCGCGTTTCTCGTTTTCGCTTTGGAAAGAAGTGACGATGGTTTTCATATCCGTATCCTATGCCCGAAGCGTCGGGATTATGACGCGTGATCCGGGTTCCCGTTCTCGAAGAAGCGGAAGATCTTTTCGCGTAGCGGCGCTTCACTCCCGTCCTCGCTTCCCTCGCGGATCCGGTCGGCGTCGCGCAGATACTCGTAGGGATATTTCGGGGTGAACAGACGGACGATCCGCGACCTTCCCTCTTTCGGCAGCCGGTAATCGACCAGTTTCGTGACGGCGCCCGCGCCGATCCCGAAGATCGTATGCAGTTCCTCCATCATAAAGATATTGTACATCCCTTCGTGTCCCTCCAGCGCGTACCCGACGTTCTCGAGGTTGCCGACCGTGTTCTTCTGGCGATACATATAGTACGGCTTGTATCCCGCAAACTTGGTCTTCAACTGAGAGTAGGACACGCATTTGACGGCGTCGCCGCCCGAAAGCGAATAGACCTCGCTGTTCTCGCGCAGGATGTCCGCCGCGCGCTTCACGCAGAAGGTATGTACCGTCAGGTTGGTCGGAGCAAGTTCGATCACCCGGTCGATCGCCGCGGAGAAATTTCCGAAGTTGTCGCCCGGCAGCCCCGCGATCAGATCGACGTTCACGTCGCGGATGCCCGATTCCCGGGCAAGCCCGTATGCGCGGAAGAAATCGGCGACTGTATGTTTTCGTCCGATGGATTCGAGGATCTCGTCGGAAAGGGTCTGCGGGTTGACGCTGATACGGGTCACGCCGTACTCCTTCGCGATCGCGAGCTTTTCCTTCGTGATCGTGTCGGGTCGTCCAGCCTCAAGCGTGAACTCCATCAGGGTCGTCGGGTCGACGTAACGCGTGATCTCACCGAGCAGGAACCTGAGTTGCGCCGGATTCAAGGTCGTGGGGGTCCCCCCGCCGATGTAGACGGTCGCGACGCGTTTCCCAAGCCCGCGGATGGTCTTGAACATGGCGGCAAGATCCTTCGCCAACATTTTGAGATAATCGGGGATCAGGGAGAGAAGCCGCGGCGAAGTATAAGAAACGAAAGAACAATATGCGCAGCGCGACGGACAAAACGGAATGGAGATATAGACGCTGCACAGGTTCCGGTCGAGTTTCCGGCAGAGCTTCGCCTCAGTCCCCGCAACGCTGACGGCGAGCGCCGCCTTTTGCGGATTCAAAAAATATTCGTCGCGCAGGATCTGTCTTGAACGAAGGATGCCGTGCCCCGTGTTCAGAAGCTCGGATGCAACCTTTGACGGGCGTACCCCTGTCAGGATCCCCCACGGCGGGATATGCCCGAAATACAACTTCCCCGCGCCGAAAACCGCGCGTCCGACGGCGATCTTATCCACCCGGTCCGCAGGAAAATTATCGTCGGGGGTCACGCGTTCCTCTGCTGTTGCGGTTTTGTTCTTATAGGTAAGTTCCGCTCTCGCCGTCGCGGTGCCGTCCTCTTCTCTGTCACAGGTGACCGAAAGGATCGGGTTGTCGGGCGTTACCGGCTCGTTTTCCCCGAACTTCGCGCCGGGAAAGAAGACCATTCCGAGGGTCTGGACGTAATACGGATTGATCCCGTCCTGCAAGCGAAGTATCATGGTTTCGGTTCCTTTCTCAGAACGGCGGAATCCATCACGATCGTGACGGGTCCGTCGGCTGTCGTTCGGATCTGCATATCGGCGCCGAATACCCCCGAAACGGTGGGCGCGCCCGCGAAGTCAAGGTCGGCGATAAAGCGTTGATAGAGCCGATCCGCCTCTTGCGGTGGCGCGGCGCGGAGAAAATCGGGGCGGTTGCCGTGGCGGTAGTTCGCCGCGAGCGTAAAATTGGAGACGACCATCACCTCCCCGCCGATATCGGAGAGGGAGCGGTTCATTTTTCCGTTTTCGTCCGAGAAGACGCGAAGCTTCGCGATCTTGTCGGCAAGCAGTTTCGCGTCGGTTTCGTCGTCGCCCGAAAGATCGCCGAGCAAAACGATGAATCCGCGGGTGATCTTCGAATGAGGTGCGCCGTTTGCCGTCAGTTCGGTCTCTTTAACCCGTTGGATCACAGCGATCATGGGTTCATCCTCCGTAGCCGCGGCCGACCGATTCAACGGCGCTGACAGTCTTCAGCTTCGAGACGATGGAATAGAAATGCTCAACGCTCCGGCACCCGACCATAAGGTTCAGGATCGCGGTATCAGCGCCGGGTTTCGAGGAGGACGAGACGCTTAAGACGAACACCTTCATATCCGCCAGCGCCTTTGTGATCTCCGCCAGCACGCCCATCTCGTTGCGGACGCGGATCTGGAGGTTCGCCTCGTACATTTCGCGCTCGCTGCTTCCGGTCCCGAGGGCGTTCTCCCAGGCGGCGTTGACCCACCTGCCTGAGAACTCCTCTTTGCCGCGGTTTTCGACCACCTTCGGGCAGTCGGTCTTATGGATGGAGATACCGTACCCGCGGGTGACGAATCCGATAATGTCGTCGCCGGGCAGAGGATTGCAGCACTTCGCGAACTTGACTTCGCAGCCGTATTCCCCGTCGATCACGACGCCGCTGCCGCTCTTGAGGTTATGCGGCTTGCCCGGGGTGACGGGAACGGTCTGTTCCTCGGCTTTCTTTTCCTCGGTCTCTATCTCGGGAACGACCCGGTCGAACTCGTCGCGCAGCCGCGTAGAGAGACGGGAGATCGAAAGACCGCCGAACCCGATCGTGTTGTAGAGATCGTCGGCGCCCTGGATACCCAACCGATGCGAGACGTTCTCCACGATCTGGAGCCGCTCGGCTTCGGTGAAGGGACGCCCGTAGCGGCGCAGTTCTTTGTCGACCTCGGCTTTCCCGAGTTCGATATTCTCGGCTCTCTGCTCCTTCTTGAACCAGGAGCGGATCTTGTTCTTGGCTTCCCCGGTCTTGACGATCTTCAGCCAGTCGCGGCTGGGTCCCTTCGACGCGTTCGAGGTGATGATCTCGACGATCTCGCCGTTCTGCGGAACGCGGTCGATCGGGACGATCATCCCGTTGATCTTGGCGCCGACCATCTTGTTCCCGACCGCCGAATGGATCGCGTAGGCGAAATCGATGACGGTCGACCCGAGCGGCAGAGAGATCACGTCGCCCTTCGGCGTGAAGACGAAGGTCTCGTCGTGGAAGATATCGGTCTTGAAGCTGCGCATGAACTCGTCGGGGTCGCGGGTGCTGTCGTCGGCCTCCAGCAGACTGGAGATCCAGCGCAGCTTCTCGTCGATATCCTCTTTCGAGGTCTCGCCCGACTTGTATTTCCAATGCGCCGCGATACCGTATTCCGCCACCTGATGCATCTCGTAGGTACGGATCTGTACCTCGAACGGGATGCCGTCGTGTCCGATGACCGTCGTATGCAGCGAGCGGTACATATTGGGTTTCGGCGTGGAGATATAGTCCTTGAACCGTCCCGGGATGGAGTTGAACATCTCGTGGATCAGCCCGAGGACGGTATAGCATTCGAGCTCGGTCTCGACGATGATTCGCAGGGCGTAGAAGTCGTAGATCTCGTCCAAACTCTTATTCTGGTTATACATTTTGCGGTAGATTGAGTAGACCGTCTTGACGCGCCCCTCAAGCGTAAAACGGATATTGCTCTCGGAGAGCCGCTTCTCGATCATCTGCTTCGCCTTCTCGATCAGATCCTGGCTCTGACCGTATTTCTGCCGGATCGAGTCGCTGATCTCCTTATAACCGATCGGATCGAGGTAGGAGAGCGACAGGTTTTCAAGTTCCTGCTTGATCTTCTGCATACCTAAGCGATGAGCGAGCGGCGCGTAGACGTACATGGTCTCGAGCGCGATGTCCCGCTGCCGATCCTCTTTTTTCGCGCCGAGGGTCCGCAGATTGTGAAGACGGTCGCAGAACTTGATGAAGATGACGCGGATATCCTTGGTCATGGCGAGCAGCATCTTCCGGATGTTCTCGATGTGCTGCTCCTCCTTGTCGGCGACCGAGACCACGACGATCTTGGTCAGCCCGTCGACGAGAAGCGCGACCTCGTTCCCGAACTTCTGGCAGATGATGTTGGTATTGGTCTTATCCGAGCAGTCCTCGACCGTATCGTGCAGCAGCGCGGCGCAGATCGAGTCGGTGTCCAGCCCCATCTCCGCGACGATCTCCGCGACGGCGACGGGATGGCTGATATACGGCTCTCCCGAGAGGCGGAACTGCCCCTCGTGAAGATCGGCGGCGTAGGCGTACGCCTCCTTGATCTTTTCGACGTCGTACTGCTTCCCGCTCTTTTCGAGGATGGACAGCAGATTGCTGATTCGTTCGTACATATCTTCTCCCGGAAACGCGCCCCGTCAGACCGAGGCGAGCCGTTTCACTCTCGCAAGGATTTCGGATTTTTCAAGATCGACCTTCCCGTCGGTTTTGCAGAGGTCGATCACGTATAGGTCTTCCCCCTCGGTTTTCAGCGTGATAAGCCCGGTTTCCTCAAAAACGCGGAGGATCAGACCGAGTTTCAGGTGACCGAAGGGATTTGCGGGATCGTAGGTGAGACGCGAGATCATCCCGCGCACGGAAAAGAAATGCTCGCCCATCGCGACGGTCTCGCGTATCATCCGGTAGACCGTTGCGAACTCTCCGCGTTCGGGGAGTGGGACGGATACCCCAACGGGATCTTTCCCGGCGAGGATATCCGCGAGCGCCTGCCGTTCTTTGTCGGTCCGGTCGACGGTGTCGGACGTCGCCCTTTTATCCTTGGCGACCAGCTGCAGAGTGCGCCGTCCGCCGTATTCGTTGATCCCGAGCGAATAGTAGAGGTCGATGGTCTCCCCGACGTACAGGTCAAGGGCGGATTCGGTCGTCCGATAAAACAGCGCCTCAAACGAGCGGTCACCCAAACCGACCAGCAGTTTCGTATGCTTTCCGCCGCCGATCGGGAGGATCTGGCGCACGACCAGCCCGCGGCTGACGAAGTACGGCGTCGGATTACCGATCCCGAAGGGCTCCATCTTCTCTATCTGCTCTTCAAGCGACAGAGTCAGATCGTCCGCCGTTAATTCGCAGTCGGCGTCGAGCGTGGGCGTCAGCCCCTCGCCGATCAGCTTTTCGCGGGCGTAGGCGTTGATCCGCTCGCAAAACGCCGGGAAATCGCAGCGCTTGATCGAAAGACCCGCGGCGTGATCGTGTCCGCCGAACTTGGTGAGCAGATCGCCGCAGGAAGAAAGGGCGTCGAACAGGTTGAATCCCTTGACGCTTCTGCCCGACCCCTTCCCGACGTCGTCGGGCGAGGGATACGGACCTTCCTTCCCTTCAAACGAAACGAGGATGGACGGAAGACCGAAACGGTCGGTGATCCGGGACGAAACGATCCCGATCACGCCGTGGTGCCAATCGTCGGACTGCAGAACGATCACGGGGTCGTTTTCGAAATCGTGCTCCGCCTCGATGACGGCGAACGCCTCCCGCGTGATCCGGTTCTCCTCGTCCTGCCGTTCCCTGTTCACTTCGCAGAGGATCTCGGCGAACTCCCGCGCACGCGCCTGCGTGTCCGCGAGGAAAAACTCAACCGCAAGATCCGCCGAACGAAGGCGGCCGACAGCGTTAATCCGAGGCGCGAGCGTATATCCGATATAGGAAGATGTGATCGGCTGTTTCTTTTTGCTCTGACGGTCCTTCTGGTCCACCTTGTTGGAGAGCGATTCGAGCAGAGCCGCGAGCGCGGGGCGCGGACGGCGTTTGATCATCTCAAGCCCGAGCTTGACGATCAGCCGGTTCTCCCCGACGATGGGCATCACGTCCGCGATGGTCCCGATCGCGATCAGATCGGCGTAGGAAACCGCGACCGTGTTGACCGCCGTGATCCTGTCCGCCCCGGTCAACTCTTCTTCCAAAGCGCAGAGCAGCTTGAAGACGACGCCGACGCCCGCGAGATCCTTGAAGGGATAGGGACAATCGGGGCGTTTCGGATTGACGACTGCAGCGGCGGCGGGGATCTCCTCCCCGCACTTATGGTGGTCGGTGACGACGATATCCACGCCGAGTTCTTTCGCCTGTTCGACTTCACGGTTCGCCGTGATCCCGGTGTCGACCGTCACGATCAGTTTGGTCCCCTCGGCGGCAAGCTGTTCGACTGACGCGTTTGAGACGCCGTATCCCTCGCCGAAACGGCTGGGGATGTAATACGAAACGTCTGCTCCCTTGGAACGGAGATAGAGCAAAAGCGCCGTGACGCTGGTCACGCCGTCGACGTCGTAATCCCCGTAGACCGTGATCTTTTCACGATTGGCGACCGCGCGTGCGATCCGTTGAGTCGCCTTTTTCATATCGGCGAGGGCGAACGGATCCCCGAGCATTTCGTTTTCGAGAGTAAAGTACGCTCTTGCGTCTTCCGGCGTACGGCAGCCGCGGTTCCAGAGCAGACGCGAGACGACGGGATGGATCCCGAGCGACTCGGTCAGCGCTCTTTTCCCTTCGACCGCTTCGGGCGAAAGATCGTCAAGGACGCGCCACTTTTTCTCCCTTCCTATTTCAAAAGTTGCGGAACTCATATAAACTGTGCGAGCAGATTGCTCTGCCTTCCTTAATAATCGACTGAAACCGCGTCAGATCGCGGCGTAGCGGGACATCAGGGCGATCGCCGTCCGGGTGCCGTCGGAGGCGGAAGACGTGATCCCTCCCGCGTAACCGGCTCCCTCCCCGCAAGGATAAATATTATCGAAACCGAGCGCCGCCCTGTCCTCACCGCGCAGGATGTGGACGGGGGAACTGGTTCTTGTCTCTGGTCCCGTCAGGATCGCGTCCTCCGACGCAAACCCGTGGATGCGTTTGTCGAACGCGCGTATGCCGCGTGTGATCCCTTCGACGACGAAGGGTGGAAGATACTTTTCGGGATGGACGATCCGGACGTCGCCGGACAGATAGGACGGAACGACCGAACCAAAGGGACGGGACGATTTTCCCGCGAGCAGATCCCCCGCGGTGATCGCAGGCGCCCTATATCTGCCGCCTCCGCAAGCGAAAGCAGCCCGTTCGATCATCTGGCGGAACGAGATCGCTCCCTGCGGCGTGTTGCCGTAATCCTCGCAAAAAACCGAAACGCAGACGGCGGAATTGGCGTTCTTTCCGTCGCGGGCGTGACGGGACATCCCGTTGACGACGACGGTATCCTCTTCGCTCGCGCCGCAGACGACCTCGCCCCCTGGACACATACAAAAGGTGTAGACGCCGCGGGACGACGTGTCGCACGAACAGTTATACTCGGCGTGTCCGAGCGAGGGGTGCCCGGCGAAAGTACCGTAGAGCGCCCGGTCGATCAACTCCTGCGGGTGCTCGATCCGCATCCCGACCGAAAAGGGCTTCGCCTCGACCGAAAACCCGTCCGAGAGAAGACGGAGGAACAGGTCCGACGCGCTGTTCCCGACGGCGAGAACGAGGGCGCCTGAGGGGATCTCGCCCCGATCGGTCATAACCGACTGCGCCGCGCCGTTCTTTACCTTGACTGACAGGACGCGGGTATGGTAACGGAACTCCGTCCCCTTGGATTCAAGGTAGGAGATCATATTCGAGAGAACGCCGCGCAGAAGATCCGTCCCGACGTGGGGACGAGACAGCTGCAGGATCTCTTTCGGCGCGCCGAAATCAACGAAGCGGCGAAGGACGAACGAGACGGCAGGATCGTTGATCCGGGTTACGAGCTTCCCGTCGGAAAAGGTCCCGGCTCCGCCGGCGCCGAATTGGATATTGGTCGAAGGATCGAGAACGCGGGACGAACGGAAACCGTCGACCTTTTCGATGCGTTCGGAGAGCGATCC
>JAGCYR010000036.1 GCA_017960705.1 Clostridia bacterium
CCGATCTGCTCGCGACCGCGCCAGACGAGATGCTGATCGCGGGGCTCGGAGATATGATCGCCAAATACGTCAGCATCGCGGAATGGCGGATCTCGCACCTCGTCACGGGCGAATACTACTGCGAACGGGTCGCCGCCGCCGTAAGAGAAGCGCTTTCCGTATGCGTCAAGAACGCAAAAGGTCTGCTATCCCGCGATCCCGCCGCGATCGAAGCCGTGTTCGAGGGGCTGGTGCTCTCGGGCGCGGCGATGAACTACGCGGGTCTGTCCCGTCCGGCGTCGGGGGTGGAGCACTACTTCTCCCATATCTGGGATATGCGGGGGCTCGCATTCAAAACCCCGGTCGCGCTCCACGGCACCCAATGCGCCGTCGGAACGCTGTGTGCCGCCTCGATCTACGACGCGCTGCTCGAAATCACCCCCGATAAGGACAAGGCGCTCCGGGCGGTCAAGGCGTTCGACCGCGACGGGTGGTTCAAAACGCTCCGCGCCTTCGTCGGTCCCGGCGCCGACGCGATGATCGCAGCCGAAGCGCGCGACGGCAAATACGACCCCGTAAAGCACGAGGCGCGCCTCGGGATCCTGCTCGACAACTGGCAAGAGATCCAAACCATCGTCCGCGAAGAGATCCCCAGGGCAAACGAGATCCGTTCCCTGCTCGCGTCGATCGGCGCTCCGACCACCCCCGAGGGGATCGGGCAAAAGCGTTCGGAGCTGCCCCTGACCTTCGCCGCGACCCGCGACGTCCGCGACAAGTACGTCCTCTCGCGCCTGGTCTGGGACCTCGGGCTCACCGACCTCGCCGACGACTGCCTGCTGCGGGAAAACTGAAAAACCAAACGGGACTCATAACGCCGCGCGCCGGGAGACCGGCGCGCGGCGAATGAATTGCCGCGGGACGCGGCGTGAATTGCACTTCGCGCATGAATTGACGACCGCCCGGAAATCCGGGCGGTCGTCGTTGGTTTTAGTATTCGGCGGAGCCGACGGTGCGGGGATAGGGGATGACGTCGCGGATGTTCGAGACGCCCGTCAGATACATGATGATCCGCTCAAATCCCAGACCGTAGCCGGCGTGGCGCGCGCCTCCGAAACGGCGGAGGTTGAGGTACCACGAATAGTCCTCCTCGCGCATCCCGAGTTCCTTGATCCGTTTGATCAGGAGGTCGTAGCGTTCCTCACGCTGCGAGCCGCCGATGATCTCCCCGACCCCGGGGACCAGAAGATCCATCGCCGCGACGGTCTTGCCGTCGTCGTTCTGCCGCATATAGAACGCCTTGATGTCCTTCGGATAATCGGTGACGAAGATAGGCGCGCCGAACACCTTCTCGGTCAGGTACCGTTCGTGCTCGGTCTGCAGATCCATGCCCCACGAGACGGGATACTTGAAGGGTTCCCCGCTCTTTTGGAGGATCTCGATCGCCTCGGTGTACTTGACCTCGCGGCAATCGCTGTTGACGAGGGTGTTCAGCCGCTCGGTCAGCCCCTTGTCCACGAAGTTGTTGAAGAACTCGATCTCGGCGGGACAGGTTTTCAGCACGTGCGAAATGATGTGCCGGATCATATCCCAAGCGAGCTTCATACAGTCGGAGAGATCTGCGAAGGCGATCTCGGGCTCAATCATCCAGAACTCCGCCGCGTGGCGCGCCGTGTTCGAGTTCTCGGCGCGGAAGGTCGGACCGAAGGTGTAGATATTCCCGAACGCCATCGCGTAGGTCTCGCCCTCGAGCTGCCCCGACACGGTCAGGTTCGCGCTCTTGCCGAAAAAGTCCTGCGAATAGTCAATCTTGCCGTCCTCGGTCTTCGGGGGGTTCTCAAGATCCAAAGTGGTGACGCGGAACATCTCGCCCGCACCCTCGCAGTCGGAGGCGGTGATCAGGGGCGTATGCACGTAGACGAAGCCGCGGTCGTGGAAGAAACTGTGGATGGCGTACGCCGCCTCGCTCCGCACGCGAAAGACGGCGGAGAACAGGTTGGTGCGCGGGCGCAGGTACGCGATCTCGCGCAGGTATTCGACGGTGTGCCGCTTTTTCTGGAGGGGGTAGTCGGGGGTGGACGTCCCCTCGACCTCGACCTTCTCCGCCTTGATCTCAAACGGCTGTTTCGCCCCCGGGGTCAATTCGAGCTTGCCTGTGACGACAAGTGCAGCCCCGACGTTCTGGGACGCGATCTCGTCGTAGTTGGCGATCTTCTCGCGCTCGAAGACGACCTGAACCGTCTTAAAGCAGCTCCCGTCGTAGAGATCGATAAAGCCGAACGCGCGGCTGTCGCGGATCGAGCGCGCCCAGCCCCCGACCGTGACGGTCTTTCCCCCGAGTGCGGAGGATTCGTCGTACAGTCGCCTGACGGCGGTCAGTTGTTCTTTCATACTTCCGTTCCTTTCGGACGTTTTCCCGTATTTACAGGTTATTATAGCATACCCGCGACGGGATTTCCACCCTTTCACACCCTTTTTTTCGTTTTTTCTTTCCGTTTTTCATCTTTTTCCCAAAAATCACTTGACGCGTGACTTTATATGTGCTATAATAGTCACGCGACAAGTTACAAAAGGAGGAAAAAACCGCAAAATGAACGACTTGGAACGAAGGATCCCTTCGGGGATCGAACATCTGATCGCTGCGATCTGCGAGGACTATCCGCGGAGAAAGCGCGAGATCGAATCGGGCGAGGGCGATCCCCTGACGCTCGCCGAGTACCGTCGGCTGAACGATCTCGTCGACGACGCGCTCGAGGAGAGCTGCGAGCCCGAGATCCGGGAGGAGATGCGGCGGGATCTTGCGCTTCGTCGCGGGGCGCACTACACCCAGATCTGGCAGATCGGGGAGGGGACCTACAAGAACCGGAAGCGCTCCTGCAAACTCGCGATCGCAAAGCGCCTCCGGCTGCTCTGATTCAGGTCTCGGGGATCACCCCGCGCACGAACCCCATCGGGTCGGCGGACGAGAGATCGGCGGCGATGATCCGCCCGCGGTAGACGATCAGATTAGCGTAGACCGTTCCCGCGTCCTCGGGGTAGTTGGTGACTTCGTAGGTATAGCGCGTCACCTTCTTCTTCCGATAGCGCGAGAGATCGAGCCCCTGCGCCTTCTGGATCTCGTTATACCCCTGCATCACCCGGTCGAAATTCTCGGGCAGGGTGAAGGTCGCCTCGTCGACGGCTTCCCGCTTGACCGTCCACCCCTGCTTTTCGAGAAAGTCGATCCGTCCCTCGTCGGTGTCCGCCCCGGTATAAGAGACCGAGGTCCCCGACGCGGCGGCGACGAGTTTCCCGTCCGAGAGGATCAGGGTGCCGAAGAGGAGCACGGCGCAGAGCACCGCCGCCCCGACAAAACGAAGAGTCGACGCGCGGACCGAACAGATGAACATGGAAAACACCCCCTGTCAAGATGGTACAATCTATGACAGGGGGCGCCGGATTATGCCCGCTCGGTCCGGTATGCCGTCAGGCGGCGGGTATGTTCAGCGGTTGTTGCAGCAGCAGCAACAGATGACGACGGCGGCAAGGATCCAGATCCAGGCGTTATCGTCGTCGAGGATACGGCAAAGACAGTTGCCCATTGTGTTCGTCCCTTCCTTTTCTATTTCAGGGGGATCCCCCTGCATTAACAGGATATGCGAAGGGACGGAGGCGCGTGACTTACTGTCCGATGCCCATCGACTCCATCAGCCGCTTGTTGAATTCCTCGGCGGTATTGTAGCCGAGCTTCTTCTGGCGGTTGTTCATGGCGGCGATCTCGATGATGATGGCGAGGTTGCGCCCGGGGTGGACCGGGATCACGATGGACGGAACGCGGATGCCGAGGATATCGGTGAACTGCTCCTCCAGCCCGAGGCGGTCGTACATCTTTCCCTGCTCCCAGGGTTCGAGGTTGATGATCAGGTCGATCTTTTCGGTCTCCTTGACCGCGCCCATACCGAAGAGGCGGCAGACGTCGACGATGCCGATGCCGCGCAGCTCGATGTAGTGGCGGATGATCTCGGGAGAACTGCCGACCAGCGTTTTCGCGGAGACGCGCCGGATGTCGACCGCGTCGTCCGCGATCAGTCGGTGTCCGCGCTTGACCAGTTCGATCGCGGTCTCGCTCTTCCCGATGCCGCTGTCCCCGAGAAGCAGGATACCTTCGCCGTAGACCTCGACGAGCACGCCGTGGCGGGTCAGGCGGGGGGCGAGTTCGGTCGAAAGCAGAGCGATCAGCGCCGCCATCAAGGGGGAGGTGAGATCCGCGCTCCGGAGGATCGGCACGCGGTACTTTTCGGCGAACTTGCGGGCGTCCTCCCCGATCGAGAGCGACGAGGTGTAGATGACGCCGACGGGTCTTGACGCGTAGAACGCCTCCAGCCGTTTGGCGCGTTCCTCGGGGGAGAGCGTCGCGAGATACAGGTGCTCCACCTTCCCGATGATCTGCAGCCGGGACGCCTCGTAGTGGTCGTAGAACCCGGCGAACTGAAGACCCGGACGGTTGATACCGGCGTTGGAGATCATGATGTTCTCCGGCAGGTCGGGCAGATACACCGTCTCGAACGCGCGGTCGCCTATGATCTTCGAGAGCGGGACCGAATAGACCGCTTCTTCCTTTTTTGCCATAGCGCTTCCCTTTCTATCTGGGATTTGTTCTTTTTCTATTGTATCACAGACCCGAAAAGAATGCAAGAGGGGCGGGGACAAGTCCCCGCCCGGTTTTTATTCCGCGATTTCGATCTCGATATCTCCCGTATCGCTCGACGCTTCGAAGTCGCCGCCCGACCGCGTTTTCGGCACGTCGGTATCGCCCGTGTGCGACGAAACGAAGAAGATCTTTTCCGAAAGGATGGTCCCCTCGACGTCGCCCGTGTCGGTCTTGATCTTATAGTTCGCGGCGTCGCACCGATAGAGCTTGACGTCCCCGGTATCGGTCTCGATCTTCGCGTCGCCGGTCCCGACGACGTTGGTCAGCGTCACGAAGCCCGTGTCGGTCTCAACGGTGAGCGCGGCGCACGATACGTCGGTCAGTTTCACTTTTCCCGTGTCGGTCTCGACCGCAAGATCGGCGCAGCGCGCGTCGTCGAGGATCACCTTGCCGGTATTGGTCCGGATCCCGACGTTCCCCGCGGTCAGGGGCGTGACCGTAACGTCCCCGGTATCGGTCTTGATCCGAACGGAGGTCGCGAAGGTCCCGCCGAGTTCCACGTCGCCCGTGTCGGTCTCGACGTCGAGTTTCAGAAACGAGTACGTCCCGTGGAAAACGACGTCCCCGGTGTCGGTCTCAAGCGTCAGGGCTTCGTATTCGCCCGCGGGCAGCCAGATCTTCACCTTCGGGCTCTTCGAGAACACCGAGATCTTTTCGTACCACTTCCGCTGGTCGGTCGCGCCGATCGTCAGTTTCCCGTCGGCGAGCGAAACCTCGTGCGGCTGCTCTTCGGTCTCGTAACACTCGACGCGAAGGACGCCGTCCTCGGCAAGATAGAAGTCGACGTCGGAGGTGCGGACCGTGATCCCGACGGACGAGAGCGCCCCTTCGGGCGTATAGGTTTTCGTCTCGAACTTCCCCGCCCCGAAGTTCTCCGCGTTGAAGCCGGAGGCGGCAAAGGCGACGAACGCGAGCAGCGCGCCCGCTATGATCAGCGCAGCCGCGATCACCAGAACGATCTTGATGGTTTTAGACATTGTTTTTCTCCTTCCGCTTGAACAAACCTGCGATCCTACGGCATACCGCCGTGATCCCGCGCCAGAGCGCTTTGGTCGCCGCGACCGCTCCGAAGAACAGAAGGATCGCGAGCCCGCCGCACACGAGAGCCCCGCCCAGCGTGAAGAACGCCGAGGCGACCTGCCCCGTCGCGAGCAAAACGAAGAACGTGCCGACCCCGCCGACCGCTCCCGCGGCGAACGAGATCTCGACCGCCCAGAGCGTGACGAAGAGCGAGAAGATCAGCGACGCGACGGTTACGAAGAGCGAGAGCAGGATCGGGAACCAGATCGGGAACCCGAGCACCAGCAGAAGGATCACGCCGACCCGTCCGTTTCCGCTCTTTTGCGGGGTCTCTTCCGCGACGGCGGGGCGCTCGGCAAGGATCTGCGAGACCGTTCCCTCGACCGTTCCCACGCTCGCGACGGCGTCGGGCTCGGACATCCCCTCCTCGATCCTGTCGTCGATCATCTCGGCGTAGAAGTTCACTCTCTCCTCGCGCTCCTTCCGCGGCAGCTTCGACAAGCCCCGCGAGAGCGCGGAAAGAAACTCTTTTTTGGTCATTGTTTGTTTCCCTCCCTGACAACGAAACGGTAAACCGTCATGATCTCTTTCCATTCCTCCCGGAATTCGGCGAGCCGTACCCGCCCCCGGTCGGTGATCTTGTAATACTTTCGGAGCCGTCCGTCGTGTTCAGCGGTCCGGACCGTCAGCATTCCCGCCCCCTCCAGGCGCTTCAGAATGGTGTAGAGGGTGGATTCCGACATTTCAAGGTACGGCTTCATCTCTTTGATGATCCGATACCCGTAGGACTCTCCGTCCTGGATCGCGGCAAGCACGCACACGTCGAGCAGTCCGCGTTTCAGCTGAATATCCATACCATACCTCCCCTCGCGCAATACATCATATCACGAAGTATTCCGTTTGTCAAGTAAAATCCGAAAAAATTTTGAAAACCTGCCGCGCGTTTCCTCTCTGTTCTTGCATTCCTTCCTTTTTTATGATATACTGAAAATACATCAGATCCGGGAGGAAAAACAATGGGACCGATCGCACGGAAATACCGCGAACAACTGCTCTGCCGCTACGATAAGGACGGCTACACGCCCTATCTTTCGGCGTCCGACTATCCGGGGCTTGAGTGCGACGAAGGCACCTTCGTCAACACCGCCGGGGTCGCCGTCGCCTTTTTCCGCTACCGCTACGAAAACTACGATCCCGCCAAGCTGGTCGTCTTCTGCCACGGGCTGGGAGCGGGACACACGGCGTATCTTGCCGAGATCGAGTACCTCTGCAAAAACGGTCTGCAAGTCCTGACGCTCGATTACACCGGCTGTGACAAGTCCGGGGGCGACGGGATGCTCTCGGTCAACCGCCCGACGCGGGACGTGATCGAGCTGCTCGACTTCGTGAAGCCCGCGGAGGAGCTCTCGGTCGTCGGGCACTCGCTCGGCGGCTATACGGCGCTGAACGTGATCAGGATGGTCGATCGGGTCAAGCGCGGCGTGATCATCTCGGGCTTCCTCTATTCCAAACAGATGCTCGGGCATTTCATCAAGAATCGGCTGATCCACTATCTCGTCGAGCGGGTCGAGCGGAAGAACGATCCCGCGATCGCCTGCGCCGACAACGGCAAATACCTGAAACACACGACCGACCGCCTGCTCTTCATCGCGTCCGAGGACGATCCGATGGTGCCTTTTTCGATCGGCGCGGGACTGGCGCAGACGCTCGGCAACGACAAGCTGGAGTTTTTGATCGAACAGAACAAAAAGCACAACCCGACCTACACCGCCGAGGCGCTCGCGTTCATGCAAGAATCCTTCGGCGAGTTCGCAAAGAAAGCAAACGACGGCACGCTGAAAACCCTCGAAGACAAGCAGGCGTTCTTCGCCGACCGCCCCGCCGCCAAAATGACCGCGCAGGACCCCCGCGTGATGGATCGAGTCGTAGCGTTTATCAAAGAATAAAGAACGAAAGGGTTTTTGCGATGTTTAACAAAACCATCCAACTGTTCATTTTTGATGGCAACCCGAATGGACGCATTATGTGCGAATTGTCAAACTGGAACGGAAGAGTCTATAAGATTTCCAGAGGTGAAATAAACCTTTTTGCGAATCGTCAGGATGCCAATCATACCGGTATCTATTTTCTGTTTGGAAAAAACGAATCGAACAAAGATACTGTGTATATAGGTGAAGCGGAAAAAATCGCCGTTCGTCTGAAGCAGCATCTAAACGACTCTTTTTATTGGAATGATTGCGTTGCCATCATCAGCAAAGACAATCTTTTAAACAAAGCACATATCAAATACTTGGAGAACAAATTCTACAATGCTGCCGTTGAAGCCGGAAGATTTGAAATTGTAAACAATTCAATTCCAACGCTTTCCTCCGTATCCGAGTATGATGAAGCAATGCTGGAAGAATTTATGAGTGATGCAAAATTGCTCGTGAACACTTTAGGATATAAGGTCTTTGAACCTATCTCTATCAGCGATAAGACCGCAGAAAAGAACATTGAGATGTTCTTCATAAAGACAGCGAGAGGCGCAGACGCTTCAGGGTATTCTGTACCGGACGGATTCGTTGTAAAAAAAGGGTCTGCCGTTGCATCATCAACTGTCGAAAGTATGCCAAGCAACCTTGTAAAATATAGAGATGGTTTGTATGCTGACGGAACGATCACCTCTCTTCACACGTTCTCGAAGGATTGTATTTTTACAAGTCCCTCTTATGCTGCCGCGATAGTGATGGGGCGTAGCGCAAACGGAAGAACAGAATGGAAAACGAAAGATGGTATAACCTTCAAACAAATTGAAGAAAAGCATATTCAATAACCGTTGTTTCCATTAAACAAAAAAGAACTGACCGATCTCCGAGAAGATCGGTCAGTTCTTTATTTGTGTTTTGAATTCAGTTGCGGAGGATTATTCCCATTCGATCGTCGCGACGGGTTTCGGCGACAGGTCGTACAG
>JAGCYR010000006.1 GCA_017960705.1 Clostridia bacterium
CTCCACCGCGCCCTGACCTTCCTCGTCGTGTCCTGCCCCTGCGCGCTCGTGATCTCGGTCCCGCTCAGTTTCTTCGGCGGGATCGGCGGCGCCGCTTCGGAGGGGATTTTGTTCAAGGGCGGCAACCGGATGAACGCGCTCTCGCACGTCAAAACCGTCTGCTGCGATAAGACAGGCACCCTGACCGAAGGAAAGTTCGAGGTGCGGAACGTCGAAACCGCCGACGGAGTGGATCGGGACGAACTGACCGCACTCGCCGCGTCCGCGGAGCATGATTCCACCCACCCGATCGCCGCGGCGATAAGAACGCTCGCCCCCGACGCACCCCCGCCGACCTCGGTCGAGGAACGCGCCGGACGGGGGATCGTCGCGACCGTCGGGGAAAGCCTTGTCCTCGTAGGTACGCGCAAACTGCTCTCCGAAGAGGGGGTTTTGGTGCCCGACGGCACGATCGGCTCTGTTTTCGTCGCCCGCGACGGGGAATGGATCGGTTGCTTTACGGTCGGCGACGCGCTGCGGGACGAGAGTCGCGACGCGGTCGAACGGTTAAGGCGTCTCGGGGTCAAGCGGATCGGGATGCTGACCGGCGACGTAGGGGAAAACGCGAAACCGGTAGCAGAGGCGCTCTCGCTCGACTTCGTCAAAGCGTCGCTCTTGCCCGACGGAAAATACGCTGCGGTCGAAGAATTGATCGCCGAAAAGCAGGGTTCCGTCCTCTACGTCGGCGACGGCATCAACGACGCTCCGGTGATCGCTCTCGCCGATATCGGGGTCGCGATGGGCGGGGTCGGCTCGGACGCCGCGATCGAGGCGGCGGATCTGGTCATTATGTCGGATAAGCTCGACCGGCTCCCGAAAGCCATCCGGATCGCCCGCCGGACGGTCGCGATCGCGCGGCAGAACATCGTCTTCGCCTTGACCGTCAAGCTCGCGATCCTGATCCTCTCCGCGACCGGGATCAATACGAGTATGTGGCTCGCGGTCTTCGCCGACGTCGGCGTCGCCGTGATCGCCATCCTGAACGCCATGCGCGCCCTGCGCGTCAAGAAACTTTAATCAACAAAAAACGCCGCCCGCACAAAGCGTGATGTTCTTATCGGAGAAATCACCATAACGAAAAGTTCCCACAGACCAACTAATGGTTTTGTGGGAACATTATTTATATAGGCAGAAGAAACGGCTATGAAAAAGGCTCCCTTGTGTAAAGGGAGCTGTCATCGAAGCTGACTGAGGGATTGTTCTACAAGGTGATCAATATATTCGCAAACACCCCGAAAGTTTTTATGTATTTCCGTATTTGGTATTCTGATAACTGTCAAACCGTATTCTTCAAGAAAAGCGGTTCTTTCTTCATCATATTGCTTTCCTTCTTCGGTATAATGCCCCGAGCCGTCAAGCTCTATGACGAACTTTGCCTCTGCACAGTAAAAATCCGCGATATACTTACCGAGAACCTTCTGACGAGAAAAGCGAACGGGATAGGTGCGTAGAAAATCATACCAAAGGTGTTTTTCTTCTTTTGTCATATTCTTTCGTAACATTTTTGCGGTTGGTACAATATCTTTATTGTGTTTTCTCTGCATTACAATCCCTCCGTCACGCTTCGCGTGCCACCTCCCTTTACACAAGGGAGGCTTGGGGTGCGGCATCCGTCAAAAAATCATTCGCTTTTTTTAGCATCTGTCTTGCATTTTCAAAAGTTACTTCTTGAAGAGCGCGGTCAAAAGGAAGCAGTAAGTATTCAAAATCCTCAAAGTCATTATTCCGTTTCGGTGTTTGATTTTTAAAATTCGCCAAGAAATATATGACCGTTTTTGTATTGCCATTATTCATTTGATAGGATATTTCATAACGAAAATCTCTGTTGATCTGTACGTTAACGGAAGTTTCTTCCAATGTTTCCCGAAGTGCGGTTTCTTCCTCGCTCTCATCTGCTTCAACATGACCTTTTGGAAAACCGCAATACCCATCATCTTTTGCTTTTACAAGCAAGTAATGAATCGTTCCGTTATTGATCGTGTACGGTATTGTTCCGCAAGATTTTTCAAGCATTGGTGTTCTCCTTTTATCGCCAGTTTCGCATTTGTATTACAAATGCATCGGGCAATGCCCACGCCCTATACTACAAAAACCGCAGAAAACCAATCTGCGTTTTTTTTGTATTTTAACTTTCTCCGTTAAGGACATCAGAGAAATGCGGACGGCGTTTTTTTATTGCGGATCATCCGTCTTTTCTGTCGTTCGTTCGGTCAGAGGGGTCTTCAAAGGAGACGGATGAGGCGGCGTCGGACGATTCGGCGGAAACGGTTGTTTTTGCGCCGGGGAACAACGAGCGGGGAAGCCGGGGCAAGAGATACGCGCCGAGCAGCCCGACGGCAAGCCCCGCGACCGTGCCCGAGAGCAGAAGCCACGGGAGAAGGACAAAGACCTTTGCCGTACCGAGAAGGAAAATCGCGACCACGATCTGCGCGAGGTTGTGGCAGACGCCGCCGAGGATGCTCGCCCCGGCAAGCCCGAACAGGCGGAATTTCAGGATCAGAGCGGTCACGGCGAAACTGACGATCCCCCCCGCAAGCGAATAGACGAAGGACACGGGCGAGCCGAAGAGCAAAGCCGACAGCGAGATCCGAAGCAGCGACACGCAGGCGGCGGTCGGCGCTCCGAGCGTGGGGAGCAGGATCAGGGTGATCAGGTTGGCAAGCCCGATCTTCACCCCCGGGATCGGCATCGGGATAAAGGTCTCGAGATACGAGAACAGAAGCGACAGAGCGCACGTCACCGCGGAGACGGCGACGCGGCGGGAAATCGAACGGTTCATTCGCTGCCCCTCCTCTCGATCACGATCAGGAGGCGGTGCGGGGCGCAGGAGATGAAATCGACGTCCGCGTCGGCGGGGACAAGCGTTCCGTGGCGCACGCAGATCTGATTCTTGCAGTCGGCGCTCTCAACGAGCACGGCGCCGTCCCGCACGACGATCCGGTTGACCCCTTCCTCACATTCGAATTCGTATTCGGTGTCGACGTCCAGCGGCAGCCGCGCCACGGTCTGCCCCCGGTAGCGGATCACGGCGTCCCACTCGCCGTCGCCTTCCCCGCGAAGCAGGAAGAGGATCAAAAACAAAGCGCCGGCGATCAAGAGAAGCGAGAGGAGCAGGACGGCTTCGCGGCGGGAAAACAGTTTCTTCATTCGATCCCCTCCGCAAACGCGCCCACGGCGAACGTCTCCCCGCTCTCGGCGATCCAGAGGACCGATACGGGGGATGTGAAGCGTGAAAGCAGGGAAACCCCCGCCTCACGGTCCAAACAGAACAGGGCGGTCGAGAGAACGTCGGCTACCCCGGCGTCTTCCGTCAGAACCGAAACAGACGCCCAGCCGAAGGCGGCGGGGGCGTTCGTATCGGGATCGACGATATGGTGATAACGTATCCCGTCGACGGTGTAATAGCGTTGGTAGGAGCCGCTGGTCGCAAGCGACGTCGCCTCTGTTGCTTCGGTCTCCCCCACGGTGCCGCCGCCGAACGGATCGCGCACCGCGACCGTCCACGGTTTGCTCCCCGCCGTACCCGATACGCGGAGGTTGCCCCCGACGTTCGCGGCGAAGTCGGTATAGCCGAGCGCCTCCAGTTCAAGACAGATCTGCTCGGTCGCGTAGCCCTTTGCAAACGCCCCGACGTCGACCGACGACCCCGGGATGGGAAGGTACGCGGCGCCGGCGTCCCGATCGATCACGATCGAGGAGCTTTTCGCGATCTGTGCCGCCTCCGACAGTTCTTCGTTGGTCGGGAGGCGGGCGTTATCCGGATCGTCGAGCGCCGCCGTGCGGTATTCGTGCCAGACCGCCAGCACCGGACCGAGCAGCAGGTCGACCCGTCCCCCGGTCGTCTCCCTCGCTTCCAGCCCGTACTCCAAGAGGTCGAGCAGGCGCGGGTCGAGTTCCACGGGATCTGCGCCCGCAAAGAGGTTCAGCGTCCGCAGATTGTTCAGACCGTCGTATTCGTAATAGATATCCGCGAGCTTGTCCCACGCCTCGAGTTTTTCACTGAAGAGCGAGAAAAAGGTTTCGGCGTCGCTTTTCTTTTCGGTGTAGATCACCAGCTGCGCCGCGGTGTCGAAGGGACCGTCGATCACGGTCGAGTAGCGCTTCACGGGAGAGAGGGAACAGGAGGAGAGCAGCGCGGGCAAAAGAAAAAGGATCGCCGCGACGGAAGCGACAATACGCCGAACGCCGGTTTTGAAAACCATACCGCACCCTCCTTTTTTTCTTCATTATACTCCGAAAGAATAAAAAAAGCAAGACCGCCGCGCGTCCCGTTTTCTCCCGCGTTTCCTTGTAAAAGGAGGGGGGCGTTTCAAAAAAACCAGAAAAATTCGGAGAAAAATCGTCCTCCCCTCTTGACTTTCGCGCTCGCGCTTATTATAATGGAAGCGATATATCCTGTATTACAGAGGAAGTTTTCTTCCGAAGGAGGACCGATATGGCAGAATGGCGTCCCGCGAGCGGAACCGAATTTGCGCCCGCCCTGGCGAAGCGGCTGAACACGTTTTTCGACCGCCTGGCGGAGTGTTATCCAGACCGCACGGTGATCCATTTCAACAGGGATCACAAGAAACTGGCGGAGAGGGGGACCGAGCTCCGGCGGCTTGCCGGATACGGAGAGGACAACGAAAAGTTCTTCTCGGATTTCGGGTTCACCTATATCAACGCCTTAAAACAGAAGACCGACTCGCACGGGACCTACGAGGAGCTGATCGAGCGTCTCAAGGCGGCGTTCCCCGACGGGATCGTCTGTCTGTATCAGGCGGCGTCTTTCCGCGACGATCTGTCCTACTTCGCCCGCAAGAAGATGCGCACGGCGAAGCAGATCCTGCGCAACGCCGGCGTTCTGCGCGATAAACGGCCCGACGAGGTGATCCGTCCCGAGGACGACACCGAGGACTTCGACGTCCCGATCGAGAAGCCGACCGCTCCCGCTAAAGCGGAGAAGCCGACGGAGAAGCCCGTAGAGACGGTCGTCGAAGAACCGATCGCCGTCGCGGAAGAGCCCGTCGCCGAGGAGCCCGCCGCCGAAGCGGCGCCCGCGGAACCGATCGCCGAAACCGTCGCGGAGACCGCGGTCGAGGAAGCTTCCGCCGAGGAGCCCGCCGCCGAAGAACCGGCTGCCGAAACGGTCGAAGAAGAGACCGTCAAAGAAGAACCCGAAGAGGAAGAAAAGCCCGTCGCCGCCGCACCCGCCGCAGCGGAGCCCGTGGTCCGCGAGGACGGCACCATCCCCTCGCTCGACGAGGAGAGCGACGAGGCGACCCCCTACGCGGAATCCTCGATCTACGGCGACGATATGCGCTACGCCCACGTCGGCGACTTCGAGTTCGAGTTGACCTCCGACGGCAAGGGCTACAGCCTGACCTACTATATGGGCGCGAGCCGCACCGTCACGGTCCCCTCGGTCTGCAACGGGCTTCCCGTGACCGAGATCGGACCCAGCGCCTTCCGCAGCATCAACAACGTCGCCGTTCTGCAGATCGAGCGGCTGATCCTCCCGAAGAAGCTGAAAGCCATCCGCTGCGTGTTCCGCGATTCGCCGCGTATCCGCAAGGTCGTTTTCCCCGACACGCTCGAATACGTTGAACCCGACGCCTTCATCTACACCGACTGGGGTATGGACGACGGCAAGGAGATGACGGTCGAGGGCGAGGGGCTTCTGCTCCGCGTGCATCCGCATCCCGACGACAACGGCGTCCTGCGTATCCCGGACGGGGTGCGCAACGTCTGCTGCAGTTTCCCCGCCGACGAGATGGAGCGCGTCAAGACGGTCATCCTGCCCGATTCGGTCGAGCTGATCGGTATGAACGCCTTCCGCGGATGCGACCGGATCGAGATGGTCCGGATGGGCAACCGCGTGACGTCGATCGGGGCGGGCGCCTTCTACGGCGACCTGTCGCTGTCGACCATTTCGCTGCCCGAGTCGCTGAAATATATCGGCGATTTCGCGTTCTACAACTGCCGTTCGCTGCCCGACATCCTGATCCCCGATTCGGTCGAGGGAGTGGGACAGAACCTGTTCGTCACGATGCGCAGCGACTTTATGATCTCGATCCCCGAGCACCTGTCCGAAGCGTTCCGCGAGTGCAAGTACGCGACCCACGTCCGCAAGCCCGGCGAGGAGGGCGACCTGTTCGCTTCCTGCCGTCTGCGCTTCGACTATCTCACCGACGAGGACGCCTACCGCCTCGGCGCCTGCATCCTCGACGCCCCGACCGTGAAAATCCCCGACGAGTATCGCGGCAAACCCGTGATCGCAGTCGGGACCAACGCGTTCCGCGGGCTCTCGCAGCTTGAGACCGTCGTTCTGCCCGACACCGTGACCCGTCTCCACTCCTGCTCGTTCCACGACTGCCCGAACCTGTCGCAAATCGAAATGCCCGGGGTCGAGCGGATCGACTCGTTCGCCTTCGACCATCTGCCCGCGCTCGAGACGCTGGCGGTTCCCGTTACCTGCTTCTCGGTCGGCTACGGCGGGATCGTCCGCGGATGCGAGAACCTGCGCAAGATCTATATGCACGAGGGGCGCTCGTCTCTGAAAAAGACCCTCGAGAGCCGTCTGCCCGGAAACGAGATCGAGCTTGTCACCGTCCCGCGTGAAGCCGGTACCAACGAGGTCTACCGCAAGCTCCGCGACGGCTCGGGCTACGAGGTCCTGCTCGGGTTCCCGGTCGCGGACGCGATCTCGGTCCCCGCGAGCTACCGCGGTCTGCCGGTCAAGCGCGTCGGTCCCTACGCCTACGCCGACGGCTATACGGTGAACGATATCGTCCTGCCCGAAATGCTGGAGGAGATCGGCGATTCCGCGTTCCGCTACGTGAACGGTCCGATCTCGGTGACAATCCCCGATTCGGTATCGAAGATCGAGGCGTACGCCTTCGCCGCCGGCACCGTCGCGGAGGTCAAGTTCGGGTCCGGGCTTCGGGAGATCGGCGAACACGCCTTCGACCGCTGCCGCCTGGTCTCGCTGATCCTGCCCGAAGGAGTGATCGACGTCGCGCCGAACGCCTTCGACGACAACCGCTATCTGTCGGTCATCCTCGCCCCGACGGCTTTGGTTCCCACGATGCGGCCGAGCCGGTTCGAGAAAACCGAGAAAGGCTTCGAGTCGGTCCCGATGGCGGTCCGCGTCTTCTCGGTGACCGATATCTCCGAGGAGAAGAAAGAAGAAGTACTGAAGAACGCCCACTTCGAGATGGTCGAGAACGCCGACGGGCGCAGTTTCACCGTGCGCGCGGTCATCCGCGGGGCGCTGACCGACGTCGAGGTCCCCGCCGAATTCCGCGATCTCCCCGTGACGGCGATCGGCGACCGCGCCTTCTACGACTGCCGCGGGCTTACTTCGGTCGTGCTTCCCGACACCGTGCAGGTGATCGGCGACGAGGCGTTCTCCCGCTGCATCGACCTGAACGTCCTGACGCTCGGAAACGGCGTGGTCAGGATCGGCAAGAGCGCCTTCTACCGCACCGCGATCGAAACGCTGACCATCCCCGACACGATCGAGGAGATCGGCAAGTTCGCCGTCCTGTCCTGCACCGCTCTCCGTACCGTCTACGTTCCGTCGCACGTCGCGACCGCCTTCTCGCATACCGACCTTGACGTGATCACCCACGACGTTCTGAGCCGTTCGACCGCCGACCGCGACCAACTCGCCGCGATCCGCGCCGCGGCGGGGCAGACGGCGGGCGCCGCTCCCTCGCAGGATACCGCGAGCGACGAAGCGCGGATCGCCGACTACGAGATCGAGCGCCGAGAGAGAGAGGACGCCGAACGCCGCCGCGACATCGAACGCGAAGCGCTGCTCCGCGAACTGCAGAACCAGAACGAGACGCTCCGCAACAACTCCGGCGTACGGCTTCTGGTCTCTTCCAAAGCAAGAGCGCTGCACAAAGCCGCCCGCGACCGGATCGTCGAGATCGAACGCGCCCTGAAGAATATGTGATCCCCGGATAACCACCGTTTGAACGGGGTATCCTACTGCAAAAAAAGGAGACGAAAACCGTGAAAGAACTGAACGAACAAACCTTTGACCAAGCGATCTCCGCGTCGCCCTTCGTCGTGGTCGATTTCTTTGCGACCTGGTGCGGACCCTGCAAGATGCTCGCCCCGATCCTCGACGGGATCGAAGGGGAGACCCCCGACGTCGCGTTCTATCGCGTCGACGTGGATCAGGCGCCCGATCTCGCCCGCCGCTTCGGCATTATGTCCATCCCGACCCTGATCTTCTTCCGCGACGGAAACGAGTTTGCGAAAACCGTCGGGGTCCTCCGCAAGCCCGATTTGCTCGCCAAACTCACCGAACTCAAAACGCGCTGACCACACAAAAAAACGCGGCGGATCGCTCCGCCGCGTTTTTTTTTATTTGAGGAATCCTTCGATCAGTATTTTCACCCCGATCAGCACCAGCAGGACGCCGCCGACAAGTTCCGCTTTGTTTTTGGACCTCGCGCCGAAAAGCGAGCCGATCTTCAGTCCCGCGCCCGAGAGCAGGGCGGTGGTCGCGCCGATAAGCCACGCGGCGTTCGCGATATTCACGTTGCCCATCACCCCGAACGAGATCCCGACGGCGAAGGCGTCGACGCTGGTCGCGACGGCGAGAAGAAAAAGCGAGACCGCGCCGCTTTTTTCGACCGTTGCGGTTTTGGCAGCGCCGGGTTCGGAGGACGCTTCGGGGGCGCGCGAGAGCCCCTCGCGGATCATATTAAACCCGATCAGGGCAAGGATCAGGCAGGCGAAGATGTGATCGACGCCGTCGATGCGCCGTCCGAACTCAAGTCCGAGTAGATAACCGAGCACCGGCATCAGCGCCTGGAACCCGCCGAACCAGAGCGCGACCGCAAGATACTGTTTCACGGTCGGTTTCGACGTCGCCAGCCCGCGACAGACCGACACGGCGAACGCGTCCATTGAAAGACCGATCCCGATCAACCAAATCTCAAAGAATTGCATACCCGTTCTCCCGTCCACGCCGCGCTTCGCGCGGCACATCACTTTTGCCGTCTGCGGACGGCAAATACATCATTGCGAAGCAACATCACGTTGCGTCTTGACGCAAATCACCGCGCGCCCGCCTTTCCCCCGTCGGGGCTTTTTTACGATTCTACCACGCGGCGCGCGCGCAATCGCGCGAAAAAGGGAGGGCGGGAGAATCCGAATCCGGTTGACAAATCGGGGTATTTGTGCTATCCTGTAAAATGAGACCGAAAAAGGAGAAAAACCATGCCGACAGCCGAAAACCCCACCGTCCGACCCGCGGAGGAGCGGGACCTTCCCCGCGTGGGCGAACTGCTCCTGCAGGTAAACGAGGTGCACCACACGATCCGCCCCGACCTGTTCAGAACGAATTCCCGCAAGTATACCGACGACGAGCTGAGAGCCATCTTCCGCGACCCGGCGACCCCCGTTTTCGTCTACGAAGCGGGCGGGGAAGTCCTCGGCTACGCGTTCTGTATGCTGCAGACGCGTCGCGGAAATAACCTCGTCGACGGCAAAACGCTCTACCTCGACGATCTCTGCGTCGACGAGGCGGCGCGCGGGCGCGGGATCGGCACGGCGCTCTACCGCTTCGTCCTCGATTACGCGAAAAAGATCGGCTGCTACAACGTCACCCTGAACGTCTGGGAGGGCAACGACGCAGCCCTCGCCTTCTACCGCAAATGCGGGATGAAGGTGCAGAAAACCGGGATGGAACGGATCCTTGAACAATAAAACTCTCCCGCGATCGCGGGAGAGTTTTTTATGAGAGCGCGACGTCGAGGATCATCATCAGGGTAAAACCGACCGAACAGAACAGCACGCCGAGATCCGAGTGCTCGCCCGCCGACGCCTCGGGGATCAGTTCTTCGACCACGACGTAGATCATCGCCCCCGCGGCGAACGCGAGCAGATAGGGCATCGCGGGGACGAACGCCTCCGCCGTAAGGACGGTGAGAAACCCGAAGATCGGCTCGACCACGCCCGAGAGCACGCCGGAACCAAACGAGCGCCCCCGCCCCCTTCCCGCGGCGCGGAGGGGAAGCGAGACGATCGCCCCCTCGGGGAAGTTCTGGATCGCGATGCCGAGCGCGAGTGCGAACGCGCCGCCCGCCGTGATCTCGGGGGAGCCCGCAAGCAGACCCGCGTACACCACCCCGACCGCCATCCCCTCCGGGATATTGTGGAGCGTGACGGCAAGCACGGTCATGGTCACGCGGGTCAGGCGGCTGTGCGGTCCCTCCGCGTGGCTCGCCCCGGCGTGCAGATGAGGGATCACCCGATCGAGCAGGAGCAGGAACAGGATCCCGCCCCAGAATCCGACGGCGGCGGGAAAGAACGCGAAATGACCGTACCCATCCGCCTGTTCGATCGCGGGCAGCAGCAAACTCCAGACCGAGGCGGCGACCATCACCCCCGCGGCGAATCCGGTCAGGGCGCGGGAGAGCCCCTTTGAGAGCGACCCCGAAAGAAAGAATACGCACGCGGCGCCGAGCGACGTGCCGAGAAACGGGAGCAGGAGCCCCGGTAGCGTTTGGACCATTGTTTTTCGATTGCCTTTCCTTTTTCATTCCGTCATTTTCAGGATATGAAAGGGAAGTCGATCGCGCGACTGCGAACGAAGAAAACCGTCTTCCGTCGCGTACCAAGTCTTCCCCTTGAGGGGAAGACTACGGGGGAGGCGCAGTCTTCGATCCAATATGGGGAAGGGAGGCGACCCTTGTCGCTCGAAAACAGAAAAAAGACCACGGGCGAACCGTAGTCCTTTTGTGTTATAAGCGGTTTTTCGTTCCGTTATTCCTTGACTTTCGCCGTTACCGTGACGGTGAGATCCCCGGCGATCTTGGTGATGCGGTAGGCGTTCTCGGCGCCGGTGTCGTCGGGACCCTTCAGGTTCTTGTAGGATCCCTCGATCGAGATCTCGTCGAGCTCGTATCCCTCGGCAAAGGTGAGCACGAAGTTTACCTGCCCGTCGGTCTTGGTCGCCGTCCCGGTCGCGCCGTCTCTTGACGCGGCGGCGTTCGTTTCGGTACCGCCGCTCGTGAGATCCTGCGTCGGGTAGACCGTGACCGTCACGAACTCGTCGGGCACAAAGGTCACGGCGAAGCCGTTTGCGCTGTCGTCCTCGGCGGAACCGACGGGGCGCGAGGTCACGCGGATCGTCAGGTCGCCCGCGATTTTGGTGACGCGGTAGCCGTTTTCGACCCCCGTATCGCCCGAACCTTTCAGCTTATTGTACTCGCCCGTGATCGTCAGTTCGTCGAGCTCGTAGCCCTCGGTAAAGACCAGAACAAAGTTGATCTGCCCGTCGGTTTGGGTCGGGGTCCCGGTGTCGGCTTCGCGCGAAACGGCGCCATCTGCGGAACTGCCCTCGCCCGTCATATCCTGCGTCTCGTACACCTTGACCGAAACGTACTCGTCGCAGACAAACGCGATCACGTACCCTTCGGGCTCCGCGGTGGTTTCGACAGCCGTCGTTTCAGCCGCCGCGGTCGTGCTTGCCGCGGTCGTGGTCGCTTCTGTTGCGTTGGCGTCGCTCTTCTCCACGGTACAGGCGGCAAACGAGCCGATGATCACCAGCGCCAGCAAAATAATCAGTATCTTTTTCATTTCGGGTCCCTCCTTGTACGGTCGGTTTTTTCGACGACTCCGGAAAGGGGGGATCAAAGACGTCGTCCCTCGCTGCAGCCCCGCCCTTTCCTTTGTCTGGCGCCATTATAGCCCCCGAAACTGAAAGACAACTGAAAAAACGAAAAAAACGAAAAAAGTTCCCGCTCGGGGCTCCGAGCGGGCGTTTTATTCAACTGCGGCGTTCGATCTCGCGCAAGAGTTCCGGGAAGCTTCCCCGCGGGTAGCGCGTGATATCCTTATCCTTTCGATTGATCAGGCAATCGGTCAGAAGAAAGACCGGGATCCCGACGCTCTCCGCCGCGTAGGCGTCTTCTTCGGCGTCGTTGCCGACCATCAGGCACTCGGCGGGATCGAGCTTCATCTGCGAGAGGATCGCGGCGTAATAGGCGGGATTGGGCTTGGAAAACGAGAAGTTCTCGTAGGAGGTATAGAGCGAAAAGGCGGTCGGATCCACCCCCGCCCATTTTAAGCGCGTTTCCTGCGCGAAGCGGGGAAAGACGGGGTTTGACGCAAGGATCAGCGAAAACCCCCTCTTTTTGAGCTCCCGAACGGACTCTCCCGCCGCGGGGTTGAAACCGCAAAAGACCCGCGCGCGGTCGAATTCGGTGCGGTAGAAATTCTCAAGATGGGTCAGATCCGATTCCGCGTCGCGGTCGGGATAGAGCCGTGCGAACACCTCGCGGAATACGGCTTCGTTGGTCTTTTTCCCGTCGTTTGCGACCATCGCGGCGACCCCCTGCCAGAGCGCGCGGACGAGCTCCTGCCCGTCGAAGCCGAGGGGCGCCATGGCCTTGGTCAGAAGCCCGAAATAGCCGGAGAGGAATCGCGGTTCCTCCATCGGGAGCAGCGTCCCGTCCAGGTCGAAGAGAATGGTTTTCAGCAAAGGTCGATCCCCCGTCAGTTCAGCAGTTCGATCAGCTCGGAGAAACTCTTGCCGCGGAAAAGTTCGCGGTAGTAGTCGAGTTCCTCCTGGATCATCGCGTCCAGCACTTTCATCCCGAGCAGTTCGACCGGGGCGCGGTCGTCGGTCAGGATGCGGTCGCCCTTTTCGGTCAAAGAAGTGCGGTCGCGCACCCGATCCATCATCGCGCGGATCGATCCCGAAAGCGGCGCCGTCTTGCGGTCGAAGACGTTCATGATCGCGCGGTTGTCGGAGGCGAAGAGGATGCAGTTGGTGCCGTCGGTCGGACATTCGTAGACCACGCGGAACACCCGGTTGATGGTGTCCTTCAGATAGTCGTTGATGTTGTCCTTGACGTCGGCGACCATATTCAGGTTGACCACCATCACCCCGTCGGGGGCGAGGTGCTTTTCGACGAGCCGGAAGAATTCGACGGTCGACATCTGGAAAGGGATGGTGATATCCTGGTACGCGTCGACCATGATGACGTCGTAGATCCCCGCGTTCTCCAGGTACGCGCGCCCGTCGTACTCGACCACCTTGACCGAGGGATCAAGCCCGAAATAGTCGTAGGTCAGATCAATGATCTTGCGGTCGATCTCCACCCCCTCGATTTCGAACTGCGGGGTGTATTTCAGGGTCTGCGACGCAAAAGTGCCGCTCCCCATCCCGAGGATCAGCATGGTCGGCTCCGCCGAGTTGACCATATAGTTCGCGCCGAGCGCGTAGTCGTAGTACAGTCCCGTGAGATCCGCGTTCTTGCGCTTGATCGACTGCACGCCGAACAGGACGTTGGTCGAGAGGATGGTCTCGTCCTCTGTGTCCTCGACCCGGAGATAGTTGTAGACCGATTCGTCCTCGTAGACGATATTCTCCCGCGAGAACGAGTAGTTGACCCGCGGGGCGAACACGAACATCAGAACGACGGGGATGAGCAGAGCCGCGAGCGGCAGCCGCGTCAGCCGCCCCGCGATGAAGTAGATCAGGGCAAGCGTCAGGAGGATCGACGCGAAAACGATGAAGGTGACCGCCGTCCCCCAGAGCGGGATGGTCACGAAGGTCGGGATGAAGGTGCCGATGATGCTCCCGATGGTCTGCAGCGCCTCGAGTTCGCCGACGATCCGCCCGTTGTTTTCAAGACTGCGGACGGCGTACTTGATCAGCGACGGGGTGATCATCCCGAGGATGAGGCACGGACCGACGAACAGAAGGAGGCAGGAGGCGAGCGACGCCCAGATCAGGAAGTTCGACTTGATAAAGAGGGCGAACAGAAAACTGATCCCCGCGATCACGTATTTCGAGACGAAGGGGATCAACCCGATCCAGATCGCGTCGATCAGCAGCAGAACGTAGAGCCGGTCGGGCTTGTTCTTGTCCGCCAGCCGCCCGCCGAGCACGTTGCCCAGCGCCATCGCGATCATGATGGTCCCGATGATCAGCGTCCAGACGATCTGGCTTGACGAGAAATACGGGGCGAGCAGCCGCGACGCGCCGAGCTCGACCGCCATCACGCTCATCCCCGAGAAAAACTC
>JAGCYR010000037.1 GCA_017960705.1 Clostridia bacterium
CCTCCTCGGGCGTGCCCTCCGCGACCAGCGTGCCGCCGGCGTCGCCGCCCTCGGGACCGAGATCGATGATGTGGTCGGCGGTCTTGATCAGGTCGAGGTTATGCTCGATCACAAGGACCGTGTTCCCGGCGTCGACCAGCCGCTGCAGCACCTCGATCAACTGCGCGACGTCGGCGGTGTGAAGACCGGTGGTCGGCTCGTCGAGGACGTAGATGGTGCGCCCCGTCGCCCGCTTCGAGAGTTCGGTCGCAAGTTTGACGCGCTGCGCCTCGCCGCCCGAGAGGGTGGTCGAGGACTGCCCGAGTTTGATATAGCCGAGCCCCACGTCGTAGAGCGTCTGCAGTTTGCGCGTGATCATCGGGATCCCGTCGAAGAAGGCGAGCGCCTCCTCCACCGAGAGCTCGAGTACCTCGTAGATGTTCTTTCCTTTATACCGGACCTCCAGCGTGTCGCGGTTGTAGCGCATCCCGTGGCACACGTCGCACTTGACGTACACGTCGGGCAAAAAGTGCATCTCGATCCGCTTCACGCCGTCGCCCTCGCACGCCTCGCAGCGCCCGCCGCGTACGTTGAAGCTGAACCGTCCGGGTCCGTATCCGCGCGACTTCGCGTCGGGGGTTTTGGTGAACAGGGTGCGGATATCCCCGAACAGCCCGGTGTAGGTCGCGGGGTTCGACCGCGGGGTGCGCCCGATCGGGCTCTGGTCGATATCGATCACCTTGTCGAGGTTTTCGATGCCCTCGACCCGGTCGCACTTGCCGGGATAGACGATCGAGCGGTTGAGCTCGCGCGCCAGCGTCCGGTAGAGGATCATGTTGACGAGCGTGGATTTTCCCGATCCCGACACCCCGGTCACCGCGGTAAAGGTGCCGAGCGGGATCCTGACGGTCAGATCCTTCAGGTTGTTTTCCCGCGCCCCGACGATCTTTAAAAACGATCCGTTCCCCGGGCGCCGTTCGGCGGGTACGGGGATGGTCTTGCGTCCCGACAGGTAGTCGCCCGTAATGGACTTTTTACACGCGGCGATCTCGGCGGGAGAGCCCGTCGCGACCACTTCGCCCCCGTGGATGCCCGCGCCGGGACCGATATCCACGATATAGTCGGCGGATTCCATCGTTTCCTCGTCGTGCTCCACCACGATCACCGAGTTCCCGATATCGCGCAGTTTCTTCAGGGTCGCGATCAGTTTTCCGTTGTCCCGCTGATGAAGCCCGATGCTCGGTTCGTCGAGAATATAGAGCACCCCGACCAGCGCCGACCCGATCTGGGTCGCCAGCCGGATGCGCTGCGCCTCGCCGCCCGAGAGGGTTCCCGCTTTGCGCGCGAGCGTCAGATAGTCCAGCCCCACGCTGACGAGGAATCCGAGCCGCGCCCGGATCTCCTTCAGGATCTCGTGGGCGATCTTCTCCTCGGTCTCGGTCAGCTCCAGACGGTTGACGAAATCCAGCATTCCGGACACCGAGAGCCGGGTGATCTCGTCGATATTCAGCCCGCCGACCGTCACCGCGAGCATTTCGGGCGAGAGCCGCGCCCCGTGACAGACGGGGCAGGGGACCTCTTCGACGAACTCCTGATAGTAGTCGCCGCCCATCATCGCCATCCGGCGCTCGACCGTCGGGATCAGCCCCGGATAAGCCGTGAGCTGCCGCTTCGCGACCTTGCCGAAATAGCGCACCACGTCGTACTTTCTGTCGCCCGAGCCGTACATCAGCACGCGGTACTGTTCGTCGGTATAGTCCTTGACCGGCGTATCGAGCGAAAAGCCGTATTCCCGCCCGACGGCGGAGAGCAGAGGACCCGTCCAGGATTCCTCCTCCAGACTCTTGAAACCGTTGCACACGATCGCCCCCTCGCGGAGCGAGAGCGACTTGTCCGGGATCAGCTTATCGGCGGAAATGGTCTGCAGATCCCCGATCCCCGAACAGTTCGGGCAGGCGCCGTAGGGGTTGTTGAACGAGAACATCCGGGGCTCGAGCTCCCCGAAACTGATATTGTGTTCCTCACACGCGTATTTCTGCGAAAAGGTCAGATCCGCCGGGGATTCCTCGCCTTCGCGCGGCACGACCGACACGGTCACCCGCCCGTCTGAGAGCTTCAAAGCCGATTCGACCGAATCCGAGAGCCGCGCCCGCACTCCCTCGCGCATCACGAGGCGGTCGAGCACCACTTCCACGTCGTGCTTCTTGTTCTTGTCGAGCTTGATCTCCTCCGAGAGATCGTAGAGAGAGCCGTCCACGCGCACCCGGACGTAGCCGCCTTTCTTCGCGTCGGACAGCACCTTTTCGTGCGTGCCCTTCTGCCCCCGCACCAACGGAGCCAGCACCAGGAACCGCGTCCCCTCGGGAAGCGTGAGGATCTTTTCGACGATCTGATCCTGGCTGGTCTGCCGGATCTCCTTGCCGCAGATGGGGCAGTGCGGGATTCCGATCCGCGCGTAGAGCAGACGGAGATAGTCGTAGATCTCGGTCACGGTGCCGACCGTCGAACGCGGGTTTCTCGAGGTGGTCTTCTGGTCGATCGAAATGGACGGGGACAGCCCCTCGATCATATCCACGTCGGGCTTGTCCATCTGCCCGAGAAACATTCTGGCGTAGGACGAGAGCGACTCGACGAAGCGCCGATGACCCTCCGCGTGCAGGGTGTCGAACGCGAGCGACGACTTCCCGGACCCCGAGA